>JAFXMJ010000042.1 GCA_017530465.1 Bacteroidales bacterium | reverse complement strand
ATCATTATAGAGCCACAACAATAATGCGCACTCAGTAGGATTGCCGACGGGCTTAATGTTGTTTTTGTCGGCAAAATCGAGATTGGCAGTGGAATTGACGGCAATCATTTCCGCCAACAAATCCTTCTTAATATCAGACAGTTGCGTATCGGCAACCTGCATTTTGTTTTGGGTAAGTGTGCCGGTCTTGTCGGTGCAGATTACCGACGCCGCACCCATAGTCTCACAGGCGTGCATAGTGCGCGGAAGGGTGTTTTCGCGCATCAACTTCCTCATACTGAACGCCAACGACAATGTAACGCTCATCGGCAGTCCCTCCGGCACGGCAACCACAACCAAAGTGACCGCAATCATCACTGTATTAAGCAAATACGACACAAAATCGAGCCAATCGAACTCGGCATTATCACCTACAAAAAAGTAAGTAACGATGCGTCCGACGATTATCAGAGCCGCCACGATGTAACTTGCCTTGGTGATTTTGTCGGCGAGGGCGTCGAGTTTTTCGCTGAGCGGCGTGGGGTCGCCTTCATCTACTTGCGCCGCTTGGAACACCTTGCCGCTCTCGGTTTTGTCGCCCACTTTCAGGACTTTGGCGGTGCAATAACCCTCGATTATCGTGGTGCCCTTCATTATTTGGTCGGACGGATAGGTCGCCTCCTTGTCAAATTTAGCCGGGTCGGTGGTCTTGTTGGCTTGGAGTTCGCCGGTGAGGGAGGATTCATTGACGATAAGGTTCAATGATTCAAGCAATTGACAATCCGCCGGAACTTCCTCGCCGGTTTCCACTATCACAATGTCGCCAACAACGACATCGCGGCGGGGGATTTGCTGTATATTGTTGTTTCTCACCACTTTGACGGGCGTATCGTCGTTGACCTCGTTGAGAGATTGGAAAGTCTTTTCGTTTTTCCTCTCCAAGAAAA
Source organism: Bacteroidales bacterium (assembly GCA_017530465.1). Classification (GTDB taxonomy): domain Bacteria; phylum Bacteroidota; class Bacteroidia; order Bacteroidales; family UBA3824; genus UBA3824. The sequence continues at coordinate 3,340 of JAFXMJ010000042.1, read as the reverse complement.
ACGCCACGCCGGTAGCCAACAACAGGGCGACGATGATGCCAATTGGTTCAAAAAACACCGAAAAACCTGCGCCGCTGCCCTCAAATTCGTAAATGGAAATGCCCATTGACAATACGAAGGCGGTGATGAGTATCTTAAAAAGCGGGTCGCCAAATCCGCCGAAAAATCCCACAACGGTAATCAACAGCCACGCCAAAAAGAGCGCGGCGGGCATCGTCCACGACAATCCCGTAACAGCCGCCGCCACAACCGAACCAATGGTTATGACAGCCATACTAACTGAAATCCAATGTTTTAACACGTCTTTCAACACGTCCCAAATAGTTTCCTTTTCGGGCGGGGTCAAGACGTTTGCGCCGTATTTTTGGCGACTTTCGATGACTTCTTGGTCATTAAGACCAGGATAATGATGAGTGGTTGACATAAAAAATAATCAGATTTTTTTCGGGCGCAAAGTTAGTGATTTTTTGCCGTATTTGTATGCTAATTGTTGTTAAAGACTTATTACAATGCCGCCATAATGCGAATTAACATAAAGTTAACATCAGAATACATCTAAATAAACACTAAGTATCTACTTTTGTATCCGCAAAAAGCGCGGTCGAATCGCGACTGCAACGGGGTGCTTCATAACACGAGGCTGAGATTATACCCATTGAACCTGGACAGGTAATGCTGCCAAGGGACGGCTAAACCCCCCAATATTTATTAATTAATATTTAATTAACATTCAAAAACAATGAAAAGAGTGCTTATTGCCTGCGCCACGATTTTGGCGGGCAGTATGGGGGGATATGCAACAGAAGCCCCCGCAATTTCAGACATTAACATTATTAATAATGTGATGTCGCCAATCACTGTGAGCGGCAAAATCCTCGACCCATCGGGCAAGCCACTTGCAGGCGCAACAATCCTTGTGAAAGGTACAACCAGCGGCACCGTGTCGGGCGTCAACGGCGATTTCCAAATCCAAGCCGAAGAAGGCAGTACGTTAATAATCAGTTATATTGGTTATCAGACCGTCGAGGTAGCCGCCGACAACACCGTCAATGTAACTATGGAGGAAGGACAGCCCCTCGAACAGGTAATCGTGTCATCGACACGCGCCGGCATCAAGACCCCGATGGCTTACAACAACATCAGCCAGGAACAAATCCAGCGTCAAAATTATGGCAAGGACATTCCGTTCCTTCTTGCCACAACTCCCTCTATCACAACCACAAGCGACGCTGGCAACGGTATCGGCTACACTGGAATCCGCGTCCGTGGCACCGACCCGTCGCGCATCAACATCACCGCAAACGGCATCCCAATCAACGATGCTGAGAGCGCGCAGGTATTTTGGGTGAATATGTCGGACTTTGCGTCGAGCACCAAGAGCCTCCAAATCCAGCGCGGCGTCGGCACTTCCACCAACGGTTCGGGCGCGTTTGGCGCAACTCTCAATATGCAGACCGAAAGCGTGGGCGACAAGGCTTACGCGCAGTTGGACGCAAGCGCGGGTTCGTATGGTACTCACAAAGAGACAGTTAGGTTCAGTAGCGGCTTGCTCAAAGACCATTGGGGCGTTCAGGGCCGTCTGTCCAACATCCATTCCGACGGCTACCTCGACCGCGCCCGCGCCGACCTCCAATCGTACTTCGTACAGGCGGGATATTTCGCCAACAAGACCGTGGTGAAATTCATCACGTTTGGCGGTCAGGAGGAGACCTACCACGCCTGGAATTACACCTCCAAATACGAACAGGAACTCTACGGTCGCCGTTACAATTCGTGCGGCATTATGGAGTACGACGACAACTACAATCCCGTAAAATTCTACGATGACCAAATCGACAAGTACAAACAGCAAAACTACCAGTTGCTCCTCGACAAGGCAATCAACAGGTACCTCACCTTCAACGCCGGACTTCATTTCACTCACGGCGAGGGCTACTATCAGGAGTATAAAATGGAACGCTGGCTCCCAGAATACAACTTGGAGGGTGATGGCGAACCCGACCTTGTCCGCAGAAAGTCGATGGACAACAATTTCTACGGTTTGGTTGCCTCCTTCAACTATGACAACAAAAAACGCCTCACAGCCACTCTCGGCGGCGGTTGGAACAAGTATGACGGCGACCACTTCGGCAGTGTGTCGTGGTGCAGCGACAAAACAGTCAACATTCCCGCAAACCACAGGTATTATGACAACAACGGCTTGAAGATAGACGGCAACATCTACGGCAAGATCAACTATCAGATTACCAACTTTTTGAGCGCGTTTGTTGACCTTCAATATCGCCACACGAGCATCAAGATGAATGGTCCAAGCGACGAATTTGATGATGATGGCAACCAAATCAAATTTGCGGAGACCAACCGTTACGACTTTTTCAATCCAAAAGCCGGTCTTTTTGTGGACATCACCGGCAACGACAAGGCTTACGCATCGGTGGCAATTGCACACAAAGAACCCACTCGCAACGATTTTGAGGACAATGTTGGCGCGAATCTCAAAGCCGAGCAACTCACTGATTATGAGATTGGTTACAAGCACAATGGAACAGTATTTTCGGCAGGTGCCAATTTCTATTATATGTACTACAAAAATCAGTTTGTCTTGACTGGTCAACTCAACGAAATCGGCGAAATGATAGCCTCCAACGACAATTCGGGTCGCAGTTACCGCACCGGCATTGAACTCGAAGCCGCCTACAAGCCCGTCAATTGGTTCCGTTGGGATGCCAACGCTACATTCAGTCGCAACCGCAACAAGCATTACACCGTAACATTCACCGACCCAGATACTTGGGAATCGTCTAAGCCTTACGATATGGGCAGCACGCCTACATCGTTCTCGCCCGATGTGATTGCCAACAACATCTTCACATTCAGCAAGAAAGGCTTCAACGCATCAATCGTTACGCATTTCATCGGCAAGCAATACTTAACCAACACTGGCATTGACAATTACATCTACGAAGGCAAAGAATATCAGATGTTTTTGGACAAATATTCCACTACCGACATCGACCTTTCGTACACATTTAATTTCAAAGTGCCTAAATCTCTAACTATCGGATTATCAATCTACAACGTATTCTCAGCCGAATACGACAACAACGGCTGGGCATATTGTGAACTCAATAAGGATGCTAATGGCAAGATTTATGCTTGGTCAACAGATGAATTTGAGGCGGGATTTGCACCCCAAGCACCCATCAACTTCCTGGTACACGCAAGTATAAGGTTTTAATTTGTTATAACAATTATGTCGGATTACATTGCAAAAAACTGGCTCGAAATTGCCGGCACAATAGTAGGCTTTATCTATCTATGGCAAGAGGTGAAAGCCTCT
>JAFXMJ010000397.1 GCA_017530465.1 Bacteroidales bacterium | reverse complement strand
CTGGCGACGAAAGCGGGGGCGGCGCCGGAGAAGTCGATGTAATAGGTACCGACGATGTCTTCCGGCGCGGTGAACTTGACGGAAAGGAATTTGATCGCTTCCTCCTGCTTGTTGACGACCTTGAAACGGACGACGGCGGTGCGCCACAAACATTAGCCATATAGCGTAGGCTGTCAGCATTGCTGCGCTTATTCTTATCACAGCCAGCAAGATACGACCATTCACCGATGCTTAGCGTCCTCCACTGGTCGCCAATGGCGGGAGAAGTGGTAAAACGCGTATAAGTTTCGTCGTATGCAGGAATGTATTCCATACTGTTTTGGTTGGTCTTTACGGGAGTACCTCCAACGAGCCACATACCGCAGCCGAAATGGTCAATCCAATCATTCTCGCCACACCATTCGGAATAATTTTCGCCTACGTTTCCATTGTTGCGACCGTCGCCACCACCCGCAAAGCAATCGAAATACTGATACGGAGCGAAACTCCAAGTGTCATTGTACGGCTTGTACAAAAGATTTCCTTTGCTGAAAAACACCTGTCGATTGCCAGCCACAGAGAACACACCCGGCAAGCAGTCTTGTGGCAATGACCTCGAAATGGTGCATACAGACTGTCCATCATTTTGAGCTGTCATCGTCTGCGAAACGTCCAAAACCTGACTCTCAACCAGAGTGCCATCGGGAACGGCAAACATCTCATTGCCTTTGAGGTATTTGCGGTAAACCTTTTTGTCAGCAGTGGTGAAGATAACTTTTGCGCCAGTAAACTCCAATTGGAACTTCACAATGGCGGTAGTTTGGACAAGGGATATAGAATTGGCGTCGGTGTTATAGACAAAATTTTTGCAAGCGTGACAACCATACTTATCGAAACCTTCCTCCACAGATGTCACTTCCTTGACCTTGGTCATCAAACCATCGCCGGGTAGTGTTTTTTGAGCGTTGGTGAGGGCTGCAGCAAACGTGGTAACGCCTGAAGAAAGCGCAGTGCCGTTCTTAACCTTCATTTCACCAGCGAAAGTGGCGGTTGACTTACCGATGCCGTCTCTGATGGCGAGTGTGGCTGGTTCAGTGAGGATTTCGGAGTTGGAAACAATCAGTGCATCACCGTCGGTGAAGGTGGTGCCGCATATTGTAGCTGATATTGAGATAGGCGCAGTGGTATAGGCAGGAATGGTGTCTTGGAGCTGAGTTCCAGTGTCAAGGGCGGCGGTGTCGTCATCCTTGACACAGGATATGGCGAGCAACATAGCCGCAAAAATGTATATGTAACAATTTCTGTTCATGGATGTTGGGTATTATTGGTTGTCGGATTGGAGATTGTGGAGATTGTCAGTGTGGAAGATGTGGATTTTAGTAACGGGGATGCTCGGTGTGGTGCGATAGACGAACAAGTCGTAGCAACCATCAGGAGCGGGCAGAATAAGCACTGGCATTATATAGTCGTCGTAGTGGAATTCGATGGTTTCCTTTACCGTGCCAGTGTTGTCGTCGATAATGAAAATTTGCCCAAATTCTGAGGTGTTGTTGTCGCCGTCGCCGAGAGAAGTACCTAACACTATCAACGTACCGTCCTGAGCTAAAACATTTGGCGAAAGTTCATTGACCGACAATGTCGCTGTGAAGATGACGTTGCCGTCAGGATCAATTTTTGAAAGTGAATGTGGACAATCTTCTAAATTGGATGAGGTGTTGATGAGATACACGTTGCCACCGGCGTATTTAAATTCCAAAGGGTCATAACTCTGCTCGCCCTCAGCAGATTCCAAGAGTCCAGATGCAACATACGTACCATCTGTTTTGTAAATGCGAAATGAGGTAGATCCATCTACGTAGTCATATTTTGAGACCATTATCCTATCGCCAAAGGAATTGAAATTATAGAACTCCATATACAACTCGTCGAAGAAACCGTCGTCAAGGTCGTCTTCAAGATATACCATATAGTCTTCGAGGCAACCATCGGTATTTATGATGCGCATTGCGATACGGCTGTCGTCATCTGCCTCTGAAAAATCACGGACAAAAATAGCGAACTCACCGTTGTCAAGTGCCATTGCGGCGCAATCGGAAGCGATACCGCTGATGGTGTGGTAATATGCAAGGCGGCAATTGCTGTAAAACTTGGCGAGAGCAAACTGTCCTTTGTCATCTATGGGAAAGGTAATAAACAATTCGTCATGATTATTGTTATAAGTACAGCTGTTGGCAATCGCATATCCCTCATCGGTATAATAAAGTGAATCGGACTGCACGACAGAGCCGTCTTGCTTGATAACATAGTAAGACAGTGGACTTTGGCTCTGATTGAGACACATCACGCCGTCAGAAAAAGCGAAATTAAAACCTCCATCTTGGGAGGGTACTTTCACCGGTATGCAACTGGCGTCGAGATGTACGGTTTCTTTGTTGCAGGCGGCAATGGAGAATACCACGATTGCCACCAGGATGTATTTTGTTATGTTCATAATTCTGTGCGCATTAATATCCATATTTGTACTTTGCGATTGTCTTGTACTGGAGGTTGACCTTCACACCTACTTTAACCGTATATTCCAAGAGATGGAATATGTCCGGTACGTATGACTTGTCAAACATCAGAGCTTGATTGTCGAATTTTTTGGATGGAGCGTTGTATGGGTGCAAATCATATACCACGCCGAAGTCGCCAAAATATGTGATTCGTCCACGCCCATTGATGTATAGCCTAACGCCGCCAAGGATTGATGTGTTGAGACGGTTTTTGAGGTTGAGGTTGTCCTTGCTGTCTGGGATTTTGGTATATGAGCCAACGGCCTCCTCGTATGCCTTGTATTGGGAACGCAAAATGTATCTAACCTGTGCACCAGCGTAGATGGAAGGCTCTACGACACTGCGTCCTGCGAATAGTGTTGCATCCAAATATAACGGCAGGGCAATGGCTTGACAATCTTCCTTGTAATAAAACGTGGCGATGTCGGAGCGTTGGGAGGTACGGTCTATCTTGTATGTGCTGAACGATGGCGCAAGGCTAACGGTTAAAATTCTCAGCGGGCGATACTCCAAACCAATCTGCACCACGTATCCTTCCGCATCGTATGTGGGAGTACGTTGCTCCGAGGCGAGGATATTATGCACTGTGTCAAGCTGTGGTTTGATGAACGTCTTGCCAGCCGCCAACCACAACGAAAATTTTGGCATTGTGTAATAGTTGTTCAAGACCTCCTGAAACGACAGTGGGTCGCTATCTTCTGACACTTTGTAAAATGGATCGCGCCGCCAAAACAGCTTTGCCGCGCTATCTGCCTCGCGGTTACATTCTAAATCCTTGTAGGCTGCTATGGTGTATTTGAGGCGGAGAATATTTTGGGCTTTGGAAAGGTCGTGCTGCTCTTGGATTTGGCGCGACAGTGTAAGCACCTGATTGTATTTGCCAGCGGAATATAAAGACTCCAAAATGCGGATTTTTTCGCCTACAGAATCCGTTGCTTGTGCGGAAGCATAATTTGCTGCTACATTATCGCCTATCGAGTCGCTGGTGGCGGCTTTCTGAAATAGACGTAGGTCGCTAAGAGTGTCGCTCTGCGCTGTGGCATTTGGGAGCGCGAGGGCGAGGAGCGACAGAAGCGTGAGTAATATGAATGGGATGCGTTTCATTGTTTTTAAGGGTTATGCGAAAAATCCGCTTGATTGATAAGCTATATTTTCGACGATTATTTGATGCGGTAGCCACCGATAAGAACATCGTCCATCTGCTTGTAGCTGCCACGCCATTGGTCGAAGGTGTCGCTGAGGATTTTAGCTTGCTCGGCGGCTACCTTGGTCTTGGCATTGATATCGACGAAGAGGTTTCGAAAGCGTCTGAGGGTGAATTTCTGGCTTTTGCTGCTGAATTGGTCGGCGTACCCATCTGAAAACATATAAATGTAATCACCTGACTGGATGTCAACATCGTTGTCTTCAAATTGTCTGACTTTTGGATACAGGCCGATTGGGTTGCGGACAGGCGCGTATTCGGTGAGTACAGAGCCGCGCACGTGATACATTCCGTTGTTGGCACCAGAAAACTGCATCTTCATCGTGGCGAGATTGAAGATACAAAGGCTTATATCCATACCATCTTTGTGTACTGCGCCATCATCTTTCTGTTTTAAAGTAGTTATCACCTTGTGGCGAAGTTGTTCGAGAATTTGAGCCGGGTGGGTTTCGGGGTTGAAATCGACGCAGATTTCATTTAAGAAAGCTACACCAAGCATACTCATAAACGCGCCCGGCACACCATGTCCAGTACAATCTGCGACAGTAAATATCACGGTATCGCCAATGCGTTTCATCCAATAGAAATCGCCCGACACGATGTCTCTCGGCCGCCAAAAGAGGAATCCATCTTGGAATGATTCTCTAAGGATTTCCAATGAGGGAAGCACAGCGTCTTGGATTAGTTTGGCATATTGGATGGAGGATGTAACCTCGCGGTGCTTGCCTTCAATTTCATTTTTGAGTATTTGAATGTGCTGACGTTCCTTCTCAATACTGACGCTTATGTCCCAAAGTTGGCGGTTGCGGTTGGAGAGTTCCTCCTGCTCGGCTTCAAGTTTTTTCTGCTCGGCGGAGAGGCGTTCGATATCTATTATTTGGGCGACGTTGGATGTGGCAGCAGCTTGTGATGCGGAGGTGCGGCTACGGAGTTCGTCGTAGAGGGCGGTGATGCGGCGGACTTCACTGTTGGATTTTTCCAATAATTCGGTGTAGCGGGTGTCCATACGGTGAACGGCTCGCATAACGAGACGTTTGTTGTTGGTTTTCATTACCACAACCAACACCAGCAATGCCACCGCAATTACAATCAGGATTATGTCGAGTATTGTCATATCTTTTTTGCTGTTTAAGATGTTATTTTTCTGAAAATTCGCGCCCGACAATCAAGTTCCATTCGGTGTCGGAAAGCGGCGAAAGGTTCATGGACGAAAGCGCATCTGTATAAGTGGTCGGGTCTGTATCCCAAAACCTTAACTTATTGTCGTCGGTGAGCGCGAAAAGGATGCCGCTGGAATTGAATCCCATTCCTTTCACCTTATGATTGTCGAGGCTGTGTTCCTCAATTACGAGCGGCTTTTCATCGAAATTGTTGGTATTGATTAGCGAGATGCGCTTGTCGGCTGATGACAGCGCGAGTATGCCCGTATTGGGGTCGTACAGCAAGTTTTCAAGTTTAGAGTGTCCGGCTGGCATAGTCCTGGCATTATTGTCGTTTGTCAAGTCCACGAACTGGATGTAGCCATCGCTGTAACATACCGCGAGAAGTTTTTTGTCCGGTATTGCCGCCATCTTGAATGCAATATGGCGAGAGTCTGGTGAGAGGACTGTCTTTAAGGCGTTGGTGTTGACATTCCACTTCAACAGGCTGCCATCGTGACAGAGGACGTATATATTGTCACCTGAGTGGTAATATATGTCGGAGACAGTGGTACGGAAGTCGTGGGTGGCTATTGGCTCTATAGTACCGCTGGTAATTGCGGACGGCGTCACAATAACATTGCCGTAGAAGTATGCAACGGCACATTTTTGATGGTCAGGCGAAATGGCGGCTGACTTTATGTAGTCTTGAATGTTAGGCAGCTTTGTCTGATGGTTGGCGGCAATGTCGATGAGATAGGCGGCGCGGTCTTTGGTGGAACACGCTATCAAATTTGGCGTGATGAATAAAGCCGATTCTACGGGAGCTTTGCCAGCCAATAGATTGTCAATCGACTTCACCTGCTCCACCTTGCCGCCAGCGGTGACGCGGTGGCGGGCAATGTCACCATCAGCAGCGACTGTTACAATGTGTCCATCCGGCGAGACTGCAAACGACTTGAATGGTCCACCCTGCACATCGAGCGGTTTTATGATATTGTTTTCCTCCATCGCAAAAAGCATAGCATCGTACAGGTCGGCATTTTTCAAGGTGTCGCCGCCACCTTTTTGGTTCATCTGACATGCAGTTTTGGCAAGACGGAGATT
>JAFXMJ010000396.1 GCA_017530465.1 Bacteroidales bacterium | reverse complement strand
GGCGACTCCATCCACCTGACATTCATATTGAAGGAAGACCTCAAAAACCCGCTGCCCGCCGATTACCCGATTTCCATCGACGTGCGCAACCCGCAGTCGCAGCAGGTGTACAGCACCACCGTCCCGAAAACCAGAAACAATTTCTACGTCTTCAATTTCAAGACCGATGATAATGCAATTGCTGGTACGTATGACGCTACGGTCACTTGCGGCAATTCGCGTTTCTACAAGCAATTAAGGGTTGAAAACATCCTGCCCAACCGCCTGAAAATCAATATGGACTTCAATAAGGATGTTCTCACCAACTCCGGCAACAACTGTATGATAGCTGGCAAATGGCTGCACGGCGCCACCGCCAAGGGATTGAAGGTGGATGTCCAGATGCGCCTCCGCGAAGTGCCGCTCACGTTCCCAAAATGGGAGGGTTACTCTTTTGACGACGACAAGAAGAGCTATTATCTCGACAATAATTATGAAGAAGTCTATGACGGCGTATTGAACGACAAGGGCGAGACGAGGTTTGCGCCCAAATTCTCCGAAGACCTGCCGCCAAAGGTGAAGGCTTACTATATGACGAGGATTTTCGAGAAGGGCGGACGTTTCAGCAAGGACGAAACCTCCATCGAGGTACTCCCCCACTCCGTCTATGTCGGCATCAAAATGCCTGATACTGATGGTCATTGCCTTGAAGTTGGCAAGGAGCAGATGGTTCAGTTTGCAGTTGCGGATGCTAATGGCAATGCACTGTCGGGTCGCCGCGACCTGTCCATTAAGCTCTACAAGCTCGAATGGCAATGGTGGTACGATTCCAACAATTACGTTTCGCAGTACAATTCCACGATTTTTGACACCGACACTATCCACGCCGACAATGGCAAGGGACTCTACAAATTCAAGGTAGAATACCCGAACTGGGGACGTTATATGGTGGATGTCACCGATATGAAGAGCGGCCGCAGCGCGTCGCAGATTTTCTATATGGATTGGCCCAGCTCGTATGGCAGGAGCCCGATGTTGAGCCAGGGAAGCACGATTGTTGAATTGGATTCCGACAAGAAAAAATACAACGTCGGCGATATGGCAACAGTCACAATCCCCTCTTCTGGCGATGGTCACGCGCTCGTAACACTCGAAACCGGCACCAAGGTTATCAACAGTCAATGGATTAGCACCAAGGAAGGCAAGACCGAATTTAAATTCAAGGTGGAGACGGATATGGAGCCGGGCGTTTATGTATTTGTAGAACTTCTGCAACCTCACGCCCAGACCGCCAACGACTTGCCTCTCAGGATGTACGGCGTACTGCCGCTCGACATCGAGAATCCCGAGACCAGGCTCCAACCCGAAATCTCTATGCCCGACGTTCTCCAAGCCGAGCAGGAGGTGAAGATTACCGTTTCGGAAAAGAACAACAAGCCTATGACCTACACCATGGCACTCGTTGACGACGGCATCCTCGACCTCACCCACTTCGCTACGCCCGACCCGTGGAAGCAATTCTACTCCCGCGAGGCTCTCGGCGTAAGCACCATTGATATGTATGATAATGTAATTGGCGCATTTGGCAGCAAGATAGAGCGTATGTTCTCAATCGGTGGCGACGATGCCGAAGGCGGCAACAAGTCTTCCCGCGCCAACAATTTTAAGAGCGTGGTTGCCTTCCTTGGACCTTTCACCACCAACGGCGGCAAGATGACACACTCCATCAAACTCCCGAAATACATCGGCTCTGTCCGCACGATGGTGGTTGCTGGCGACGGCAAGGCATACGGCAAGGCAGAGAAGACCACCGCAGTCACCAAGCCGTTGATGATATTTGCCACGACGCCCCGCGTGATTGGTACTTGCGAGAAGTTCAAGCTGCCCATCACGGTATTCACCGGCGAAGACAATATCAAGAATGTAAGCGTCAAGGTGAAGGCCTCCAACGGTCTCAAAATCAACGGTCAGGCAGAACAGACATTGTATTTTGACCGCAAGGGCGAGCAGAATCCGACCTTTGAGATTGAGACTGGCGACGACGCTGGTCTTGGCAAGATTGAGATAACGGCTACTTCGGGTGCGCACCTCTCGCAGATGGAGCTTCGCCTCCAAATCCGCGAGCCCAATACTCCCGCACAGCAGGTAATCAGCCGTGCCGTTGACCCGGGTGCAACTGTGGAAATTGACCTCAAACCCATCGGCCGCAAAAACACCAACACCGCCGTCCTCAACGTGAGCGGCATCTTGCCAGTCAACTTTGAGGGTCACATCGCCAACATCCTCTCCTACCCCTACGAATCGTTGCAACACACTGTCTGCAAGGCGTTCCCGTTGCTTTATGCACCGATGATTACCGAGGAGACAGCGCAGCAGAAGGAAATCAACGAGAATATTGTTCGCGACGCCATCAAGAGCATCTACGCCTACCAGACCACTGGCGGCGGCCTGAGCTATTGGCGCAATGCAACATACTCCGACGTTTGGTACACGAGCTTTGCAGGACAGTTTATGGTGGAGGCTAAGAAGGCTGGTTATTCCATCAACCCCGACTTCCTCAATAAGTGGAAGAAGTACCAGCGCACCAAGGCTGAGGCGTGGACGCCCGACAGCAAGTCGTCTTACGATATTCAGGCATATCGTCTCTACACCCTCGCCCTCGCTGGCGACGCGCTCAACGCACAGATGAATCGTCTCAAAGAGCAGACGCAGCTCACCGACGAGGCAAAGATTTACCTCGCGGCGGCATACGCCATCTCCGGCAACAAGAAGACCGCCGAGGCTCTTATGAACCCGCTCAACAAGACTTACAATTCTGCAAGTCCGCGCAAGCTCATCGCCCTTGTTGCCCTCGACCAGAAGGACAACGCCTTTATGTCTGCCAAGGCAATCAGCGAGCGCATTTCGGATGATTATTGGATTGGCAGCGAGTACGAGTGCTTGTCGCTCGTGGCTCTCGGCAAGTATTTCGACAAGTACAAGCCCGCCTCCAAGATTGATTGCAAGTACGAGTTCAATGGCGAGAGCAAGACGGTGAAGACCGACAAGATTTTCTCCGCCAACACTCTGCAAATCACTTCCACCGAGCCGCAGAAGCTCACCTTCACCAACAATACCAACGGCACGCTCTACGCCGAAATCACCAATTCCGGCATCCCCGAGCCTGGCAACGAGAAGGCTGAAAATTCTGTTATCTCCGCCGAACTCCAATTCTACCAGAACGGCAAGGTGATTTCGCCGAAGAATTTGAAGCAAGGCACCGACTTTATGGCTGTAATCACCGTCAAGAACAATGGCGATTCTTACATCGACCGCCTTGCTATTACGGAGATGTTCCCATCGGGTTGGGAGATTGTGACTGGTCTCGATGGCGGCAGCGGTTTTGATGACGACGACGATTACTACTACACGCCGGGCGGATACATCAAATACACCGACGTCCGCGACGACAGGAAGTTTACATACTTCTCATTGTCGAGCCATCGCAGCATAGAATTCCGCACGCAGCTCACCGCCACCTACGCCGGTACGTTCTACCTCCCCGGTCTTGACGTCCGCGACCTTGAAAACGCCCGCATCTTCGCGAGAACCAAAGGTATGATGGTAGAGGTGTCCGAGGATAAGGAATAAAATTGTAGGGACGCGGCGCGCCACGTCCCCTACAATTGGAATGTATTTGGACGCAAAAAATGGGACACGGCACGCCACGTCCCTACATAAAAATTACCGTCAATTCCCGAGAAAATTGACGGTAATTTTTTTTATATCCGCTGTGTTGCGGATGGTGTTTGTTATGGAGAAATAATTAACCCCACGGATATTCTTCGTGGTCGTGCCTATATTCTTCTATGTCGGTGGGCTGGAAATCGAAATGCGGCCTTGCGACATCCTCGGTGCAGTCTTTCATACTGTCTTTGGTTTTGCCGTGGCGCAACATTACCTTGTCGTCGGAAATCTTTTTGAGGTGTGTCACCGATTCCAAATTGTTTTCATCGATATGGTAGGAATAGATACCGTCTTCTTTGCTTACAACGATGTGTCCGCCGTCGCCGAAGCCCATCTTCTCGCCTTTGTTGGTGTCTGCCTTGTCCAAGAATACAAACTGGTATCCTTCGTCTCCTGCGTATTGCGGGATGAACGCTGCAAAAATGCCACAGTCTTCCGCAACAATCACACTGCCTTCAAACTCACCAAGATACAGGTAAATGACACCGTTGACACCATTGTCGCAAAGATATTTCTCGAATGTTGCTTGTGCATTGCTCACTTCCTCAAACAAATATCTTGGCATAGGCCTTTCGCTATCGGGGCCGTCGTAATAGTCCTCGCCTTCATCGTAGTCATATTCGCCGCCTTCGTATTCGTGTTCTTCGATGTCGCAATCGTTGTATTCCACATTGCTGCACTGCCAATCGTTGATGGACCAAGCACAATCGCGCATAGTGCATTTGTTGAATGTGACGTTGGTGCACTCGCCCATTTCCACACTGTTTCCGCTGCAATCGTGGATGATGGTGTTGTCCACCTTTGCGTCGTTGGTATTGTACATCGTAAGACCGTTGACGCCGCAGCCGTAGAGGTCGCTGTTTTCAAGCTTTACATTTTTGCAATGGCTGAATACGACCACATCGCCCATACAAGTGCCTGTTTCCACGTGTCCTACTTTTATATTTTTGACAGTGATGTTGTTGCAGTAGGCGAATCTGAGGACATCGGCGTATGTAGCCTCGGATTGGATGTGCGTTGCGTTTGCACTGACGCCGTTGATGGTCAGGTTGTTGATGTTTGCGATAAGAATTGCCCTGCCGTCAAACTCACCCGTATAATACACGCCGGGGGCAAGTTGGGCGTATTCGTCGGATTCCTTATCGGAGACGTCGCGGCTCTTGTCGAACTTGTCGAGCGCGTCTGAGATTTTGAGTGTGCCGCTTATTTTCAACGTGATGTTGGTGTTGGAGGCGATGGACTTGATGAAGTCGTCGGCGTTGGTCACCGTTACGTTCTTCGCCTTCTGCGCGATGCCGGTCATCGTTACCGACAATAGCAATAG
>JAFXMJ010000395.1 GCA_017530465.1 Bacteroidales bacterium | reverse complement strand
TTCTTTGAAGTCAAAACAGTCTCTGCCAAAAGATGTATTCGCGAGGCATTGGGACAAATATTGGAATATGCTCATTATCCAAATGTTGCCTTGGCAAACAAACTCTATATCGTTGGTCCTGAACCTCCTGACGAAAAAGATAAAGCCTATATGCAGTTGTTACGAGAGAAATACAACCTGCCTATATGGTTCCGTTGGTATTCTTTTGCGGAAAATAAACTGTATGACGGAATTTAGAACTGACGCTTGCCAAAATGTTGTGAGACTGATGGAAAATTTCAGACAGGGCGCATATTGTTTAAAACATTAAAATAGTCAGCATAATGAAAATGAAATTGATTCTTGTAATTGCTTTATTGGCAATAAGTTTTTTGCAAGGCAATGCGCAATATTTTGCCTTTGAAGGTGTCTGTTTTCAACAGCCCAGAGATAATTTCAGGATTGCCTTGGAGAGTAAGGAAACAGTGTTTGGGATGCCTGACAACGAGAAAAAGGGCAGCGTCACCCTTGACCGACGCCCGGAATTGTTGGCATACGATGGGGACGATGTTTCAGTCAAAACAATGGATTTGGCTTATTCGTTTGAGACGCCAGTCAAAGCGATGGCTTTCAAGCAAAAACTTGTTGAATTGTTGAAGCTAAAATACCCGCGTTTTACCGTGGAAGAGGATACTGACAAATCTACCATCATATCAGGAAAGAGCGGCACAATCAAGGTCTATTATGGCGACGACTCGGTAGAAAACATAGTCAATCACAATGTGTACAACCCACGATTCCAGTATGTTATATTTGTTTTCTTTACGCCGACCGTAGTTGACAGTCATTTGTACATTACGATAAAAGACGATGGAGCGGTCATCAAAGGCAGCCCTGATTTAAAAAACGGACAGCTTGTGCTCCCATCCGTTGTCACCATCAACGACGAAGAAGTCAATATCTTAGGAGTAAGGGACTATGCTTTTTATCAAAGAAAGGATTTGGAAAGCCTTGTAATTGGCGACGGCATCCAGTATCTTGGCGCAAATTCATTTTCCAATTGCTCCAACCTTGTCGATATTCAGCTTGGAGAGGGTCTCAAAACCTTGGGAAAATACGCTTTTGGCAGCATCCCCAACATCCGCAGCATCACACTGCCGTCCACACTCGAAAAAATCGAGCCGGAAGTCTTTTATAATTGCCAAAATCTAAAATCTATTTTGGTGCGTGAAGGAAGCCGTTTTTTGAAATCAGACGGACAGGTGCTTTATTCCGCCGACGGAAAGACTCTTATATGGATGCTGGAAGGATTTGATGGCGAATATGTGGTTCCGCACGGCGTAAAGCACATCGCCGACTATGGTATGTCGGCAGATAGTCTAAGGGCCGTTACGCTGCCTGACGGACTAATTTCAATCGGGAAATATGCATTCGCCAATGACTGCAAATTGACATCCGTCAAAATTCCTGCGTCTGTGGTTAGCATCGGCAGTTGTGCATTTATAGGGTGTCGGAACATTGAAAAAATTGATGTCCCAAAACGCGTTACAGAGCTGCCAGAAGAAGTGTTTTTTTATTGTCGTTCGCTCAGGAGCATAACATTGCCGAAAAAACTCGCATCCATCGGCAACAATGCATTCTATGGTTGTGGCGAACTCACAAACCTCGAATTGCCCGCCAAGCTCAAAAGCATTGGTGAAGAAGCCTTTTACAATTGTCATTTTACAGGTAATATCCAGCTTCCCGCCAGATTGGAAAAACTGGGCAAGAACGCATTTTCCAATTATTATAGCATTGACAATTTTTTCATTTCAAGCGACAATCCATACTTCAAGAGCATTGACGGAATCATTACAAACAAACGAGGCGACACCCTCGTATTATTTCCATCCGGAAGAAAAGGCAATTATGTGTTGCCAGAAGGAATTGCCGTCATCGCGGACAATGCTTTCAGCGGAAGCAAGATAAATAATTTGACGTTGCCAAAGTCGCTCAGGGTCATTTCAAATAAAGCATTCGATTTCAGCATATATTTAAGAAGCATTGTTATACCCGAAGGTGTCACAGAAATAGGTGACGAGGCGTTTGCGTATTGTTACAGGCTAAAAGTAGTGCATCTTCCTTCTACAATCAAGAAAGTGGGACGCGATTTGGGTGAAGAAGACATTAATTTTTATGCACCCGACGATGTATATGACCGTTATATTTCGATGAAAAGATTCCCCAAGTTGAAACGCGAATCCGAATACAAGCCAATACAACAAATATCTGCTGCGGATATTATCCAGAAAATAATCGGCTTTGTGGAGATTGAACGTCCGATGTGGAGCTACAAATTAGATGAATTGACATCGATGATACCGGACACAATACCCGTCAAAGATAATTCTGACAGCTGGTTCGGCACATACGCTTTGAGTACCGACTTGCTCCTGGATTTGCCCATTGGAGACAAGACTTACAGTATTCTAAGCGTCCGTATTTATGTGTCGGAAGATGACTTCGTCAATGCCCAGGAATCGGCGATTGATGGTTTAGAAGACACAAAAATTGTTGCACGTCACTTGATTGAAGAGGCTCAAAAATTAGGATTCATAGAGGAAAAACGCAGCACAGAGCGGGAAAACTCTGTATTGATGCACGACAAAACCGAACAGATAAAACTTGGAATTGTGACTGATATTATAAACGAGCGTGTACATATTGCTATTTTTGAATCCAATAATACATTATACGAGGAAACCATAAAGAAGTTATTCAAATAAATGATGCCACATAAAAATTTTTTAACGTTTTTTTGATACATAATCAAATAATTATCATTATCTTTGCGCCTTGAATAGTGTCCCAACGTATGGGACGGCAAATTGAAGTTAAATGAAAAACAAAACAATTAAAATCGCTGTCACACTGATAGTTGCGGCAACGCTGGCAAGTTGCAGCGGGTACAGCAAACTATTGAAGGGCAACGACTACGAACTCAAATATACAAAGGCATTCGAGTATTACGACGCCAAAAAGTACGACAAGGCTCTGCAACTTTTTGAGCAGGTGATGCCCGTATATAAAGGCCTCGACAAGGGCGAGAAGGTGATGTATTATTACACAATGTGCAATTACCTCGTCAAAGACTACTACTCGGCGGGCTACTATTTCAGGAAGTTTGCGCAGACATACCCACACAGCGAGTACAACGAACAAGCTATGTTCCTCGGCGCGTATTGCTACTACTTGGATTCGCCCAAGCCGTCGCTCGACCAGGAAAGCACCAATATGGCCATCAACGAGTTTGAAATCTTCCTCTCGAAATACCCCGAGACCCAGAAGAAAGACACCTGCAACCTCCTGCTCGACCAGCTGAGGCTCAAATTGCAGACCAAGTCATACGAAAACGCATATCTCTACTACAAGCTCGGATACTACAACGCGGCGGCAATATCGCTGCGCAACAGCTTAGAAGACTACCCCGACAGCCCCTTCCGCGAAAACATCGTCTATCACATCGCCAAGTCGTCGTACCTCTACGCCGACAAGAGCGTCAACGAGAAGAAGGGCGAACGATTCGACGTGGCGCGCAAAGACCTCGCCGCATACATCGAGGAGTACCCTGCCGGCAAATACATCCGCGACGTCCAGAAGATGGCGGACGACACCCGAGCCAACTTGGAGATATACCCGTTATTAGCTAATTAAAACACAAAAAATCATAAACTATGGATTACAAGAAAAACAATGCTCCCACATCGGTAATCACCCGTGACACCGGCCTTCTCGAATCCAAGACCGGCAACATCTACAAAAAGCTAATTGAATAAACTTGCCGTCCGATGA
>JAFXMJ010000041.1 GCA_017530465.1 Bacteroidales bacterium | reverse complement strand
ACACCGGCGACGTTGGATATTTGTCGGAGGGTAATTATCTCCACATTACCGACAGGAAAAAGGAAATTTTTAAAACTTCGTCCGGCAAATACATCGCTCCGGCAATGATTGAGGGCAAGGCTAAGGAATCGCAATACATCTCGCAAATCTGCATGGTGGGCGAAAACCAAAAATTTGCCTCCGCGCTCATCTCGCCCGATTTTGAGGCGTTGAAGATATATTTGGGAGGCATTGGTATCGATGCCAACAGTCTTTCCAACAGCGATATAGCCGCCAGACCCGAGGTAATCGCCCTCATTGATGACGAAATTCAAAAGGTCAACAAAACCATCGGCAAGGTGGAGCAGATTGCGAAATTCCACGTAGTGCCAGACGTTTGGACAGCCGACGGCGGCGAACTCACTCAGACCCAAAAGTTAAAACGCAAAGCCATCGCCACCAAGTACAAGGACATCATCGATGCCATCTACTTGCAGGACAGGGCTTCAAAATAAGTATTTTTAGTTGCATTCATGATAGATAAATTGTCGAAGGGACGGCTGCTGAACGGTGGGCGTCCCTTTTTTCGTAAGTTTTTTTTGAAGATTTGACGGCAATAATGCACAAAAAAAGCAAAAAAAATATTAAATTTGCACCCGAATATTAATCGGAAATCCTAAATACCATGAAAAAGAGACTTTTACTAATATCAATGGTGCTTGCATTTGCAGGCGCGACGGCTCAAAACAACACCGTACCCGGCAAGACCGACATCGTACAACAAGAATACCTCAAAACGGAGGAGGTACCCAACAGCCTCTACATTCTTCCTGTGCATCCGGAATTCAATAGCGTTCAATTCCTCAACGACCAATTCCAGTACTATTGGGGCAAAAATCTCCGCAACACCGAGCGTGGACAGCAGGCGATTTCTGACGTTACGCTCGACGGACTTCAGGGCATGAACAACGCATTCGGCGAAGTGTTTGGCACGCCCATCACTCTCGAAAACGCACCTGAAATATTCACACTTGTCCGTTCCATTGGTCGCGATGCGGGTGGCATTGCACCCAAGGCTGCCAAAAACTATTACAAGAGGACGCGCCCGTTTGTATTCTTCAACGACCACACCAGCACACCAGACGAGGAGGAACACATACGCAACAGCGGTTCGTATCCGTCGGGACACAGTTGCTATGGTTTTGCAGCGGCTTTGATTCTTGCAGAAATCAATCCCGAACACCAGAACGAAATCATCAAGCGTGGTTACGAAATAGGCGAGAGCCGCAAAATCGTTGGTGCTCATTACGACTCCGACATTCAGGCTGGTCGCATTATGGCAGCCGCCACAGTAGCCGCCCTTCACTCAAACGCCGCCTTCCAAAAACAACTCGCAAAAGCCAAGGAAGAGTTCGCAAAACTCAAAAAAGCCGGCAAAATTAAGCCAAGTACGGTGGAATTGAAGTAAACTTCCACGAAGTACATACGACACAAATCATATATAAAAAACAGCCGCGACGAAAATCGCGGCTGTTTTTTTTGATTACTTCTCAAACAAATCCTCCATCGTTACCTGATTTTGTATGTCGGCGGCGTAGGCGTTTTGGACGAGACCGTATGTGGTTATCATTACGGTAGTTACGGCTTTTTTTGTGTTGGTCTTGGCGGAGAAAACACGAGCCTTGCGGCGGAGTTCGGCGTCATAACTCTTGGTGATTTCGTATTCGTCTGACGAAAATTTCATTTCACAAAGGTTGATTACATCGTCGTCGCGGTCGAGGAGCATATCTATCTGAACACCAGATTCTTGTTCGTTTTGAGCACGGTAAATCCACGAATATGTGCTACTTACAACACCCGAGATGCCAAGTGCCTTGTTGATTTGGGGAATATGTTGAAAACATACCCGCTCAAATGCAAGCCCACTCCATACAGCATAAACTGTTTTTTTGATAGAGTGCGACCAAAATTGGCTGTCGTGCTTCCTATTTTCGCGGATAAACTTAAAATAAAACAGCGTGAAATTGTCGGTAAGTTGGAAAACAGTGTCTTTCTTGGTCTTGCCAATGGAATTGTATGCCGTGATAAAACCGCAAAGTTCCAAATCGTCAAGCACTTTGGTGAGCGTGCTGCCTGTGTCTGTACCTAATTCCTTGACAATTTCGCTGCGCGTCATACCGATTTTTTTTGTACCTAAAATTGTAACTGTATCAATGTAAGGCTCTGGATTGCGGAACAGCGACGAATATAGCGCGTTAAACTCGTCTTGAAGTTGAGCTTCCTTGTCAAAGAACATTGCATCGATATTCTGCGACCAAGAACGGTCAGAGGAAAGAAACGTCCAATAGTATGGGATGCCGCCAAGTACCATATATGTTTCGAGGATTTGACGGCGCGTCATCACCAATTCGCGGCTTTTGACAAACAATTCACATTCATACAACGAGAACGGCGCAAGGAAGATTTTGCGTGTCAATCGGTTATGGAGTCCACCATAGTTTTTTACAATTTTGCTAACAATCCACGACGTCGCGCTGCCACACACTATCAATATGATGTCGGTGCGCATTGTCGCCCAACCATTCCAAAAATGTTCGAGAGCCGAAACGAAGTCAGATTTTGGCGTGTCCATCCAGGGAAGTTCGTCGATAAAAATTATTTTTTTGCCGTCAGGCAGACTTGCCAAAAAATTGCCTAATACGAAAAATGCATCATACCAATCTTTCATCGTAGGAACATCCTCCATTCCCGCGATGCGCAGCGACTTTGCGAACTCATTGATTTGTACCGTCTTGCTGCCGTTTTGAGTACCAGTATGCTGGAAAGCAAAACGGTAATTAAAAGTTTCCCTCACGAGGTACGTCTTGCCGACGCGCCGCCGTCCATATATCGCCACAAACTCCGATTTGTCGCTTTTGAGAAGACCTTTGAGTGTTTTCTGTTCCTTTTTGCGTCCTATGAGCATAGTAATTTCTATTTTGGTTACGCTGCAAAATTACAAAACATTTCCGAGATAATCAACGGAATCGCATATTTTTTAGGTAGATTCCGTTGATTATCTCTCGAAAATGGCGTTTTTTTGATGGATAATCAACGGAATCGTATGTTTTTTAGGTAGATTCCGTTGATTATCGGTGTAAATATAGCCTACAACTATCCCTATCCTATCCTTACCACCTCGCCGCACTCATACCGCGACGCAAGGATTATCTTGTACTTGTCCTTGAAGGGATTGAAGGCTTCGAGGACTTTTTCGGAGCAATTGTTGTCCGCAGAGATGTGGGAGAGAATCAGGCACGTCAGATTTGGGTTGGCGTGGTCGCGGACAAGGGAACTGGATTGCAAGTTGGAGAGATGACCTATATTGGAAGCAATGCGCTCTTTGAGGTGCGGCGCGTAAGGGCCTTCGGCGAGCATCTTGGGGTCGTAATTAGATTCGAGAAAACAAGCGTCGCACTTGCTGAAATTTTTGCAGACCTCGTCGTCGGCAACTCCAATGTCGGTCATCACGCCGATGCAATGCCCACCGATTTCGATGCGGAAACTAATAGGCTCGGCGGCATCGTGCTGTTTCGGGAACGAGACGACACGGATATTGTTGCCCACCTTGGCGACCGACGCAGAAGCGATATTGTGGAAGTCAAGGGGGCGGTGATGCTTGTAAATACGGTTGTAAGTGCCGAAAGTGGTATAGACTGGGACGGCGAGTTTGCGCGACAGCACCTTTGCGCTGCCGCTGTGGTCGCGGTGTTCGTGGGTTACAAACAACGCACGGACGCGGCATACGTCAAGCCCGGCGGCCTTCATTCTGTCTGAAAACCGCCTCCAACCTATCCCTGCGTCAATGATTACCGCCTCGTTGTCGTCGCCTATATAATAACAATTGCCATTGCTGCCGGACGCAAGGCTGCAAATCTCCACCATCGCTGTTTAGTCGAGTTTTGGGCCTTTGAGTATGCCGTGCTGCGATGTTGCGATGAAATTGAGGATTTCGTCGCGCTCCTCGCACTGAGGAATCTCCTCTTTGATTTTTTCGACAGCCTTGGTCAGGTTCAATCCGCTCTGATAGATGATGCGGTAGATGTTTTTCACCGCCTCAATCTGTTCGGGCTTGAAACCACGGCGCGTCATACCGACGATGTTGATGCCGCAATACTGTATCGGCGTGCGTCCAGCGTATGCAAACGGCGGCACGTCCTTGTTGACACCCGACATACCAGAAGTCATTGAGTGCTTGCCTATCATCGAAAACTGCGGTATGCACGTGCCGCCGCCGATGACAGCCCAATCGTCTATATGCACTTCGCCAGCCACTTGCGTGGCGTTGCTCATCACGATTTTGTCGCCGAGCACACAGTCGTGGCCGATGTGGCAGTACGCCATAATGAGGTTGTTGGAGCCGATTACGGTCTTGCCCTTGGACGCCGTGCCACGGTTGAGGGTTACGCACTCGCGGATGGTGTTGTTGTCGCCGACTTCAAGCGTAGTGTATTCGCCCACAAACTTCAAGTCCTGCGGCACTGCGCCGATGGACGCGCCCGGGAAAATACGGTTGTTTTTGCCGAGGCGCGTGCCGGGGAAGATGTGGACGTGGCTGATAATCTTGCAGCCGTCGCCTATCTCCACGTCGTCGTCGATGACGCAAAAGGGGCCAATTTCAACGTCCTTGCCGATTTTGGCGTTTGGGTTTATTTCGGTTAATTGGTGTATCATTTGATTATCTGTTTTTGGTTACCATTGCAACAAATTCGCCCTCGCAGACCACAGAGCCGTTCACGAAGGTCTGTCCCTTCATCATCACGATGCCACGGCGGATTGGTTCGGTAAATTCGAGGTGGAACACGAGCGTGTCGCCCGGAACTACCTTGTTTTTGAACTTCACCTTGTCGATCTTGGCGAAATATGTGGAGTAATGCTCCGGCTCGTCAACGCTATTGAGCACGAGGATGCCGCCAGTCTGAGCCATTGCCTCGATGAGAAGCACGCCCGGCATTACTGGTTCGTCGGGGAAGTGTCCCATAAACTGAGGCTCGTTGAAGGTGATATTCTTGATGCCAACGATGTCGTGGTCAGAGATTTCGATGATTTTGTCAACGAGCAAGAACGGATAGCGGTGAGGCATCAACTGTTTGATTCTGTTGATGTCGATGATTGCCGGCTTTGAGAGGTCAAAATATACTTTCGGATTCTTCAACTGCTTCTT
>JAFXMJ010000394.1 GCA_017530465.1 Bacteroidales bacterium | reverse complement strand
TTGTTTATCTCCAATGGACCCGGCGACCCAAAAATGTGCGTTGCCACCATCGAAAATCTCCGCAAGGCGTTGCAGCAAGACAAGCCGATATATGGCATCTGCCTTGGCAATCAGTTGCTTGCTCTTGCCGCCGGATTCGACACCTACAAACTCAAATACGGACACCGCAGCCACAATCAGCCCGTATTGCGCGAAGGCACCGACCGTTGCTACATCACGAGCCAAAATCACGGTTTCGCCATCGATATGAAGACAATCTCCGACGATTGGTCGGCGTGGTTTGTAAACGTCAACGACGGCACTTGCGAAGGCATCCGCCACAAGACCCGTCCGATATTCTCCACACAATTCCACCCAGAAGCGTGCGGCGGCCCAGTTGATACAGAGTTTTTGTTCGACGAGTTTGTCAAGTTAATTTAGTGAGGAATCAACAAATCGTTCCTAATCATGACCCCGAAGATTGTATTGAGCATAGGACGGCAGTTTGGCAGTGGCGGCAGGGTTCTTGGACGAGCCATTGCCGACCGCCTTGGTATGAAGTATTATGACGACGAATTGTTGTCGTATGCGGCGCAGCACAGCGGCATCGACAAAAAACTCCTTGCCGAAAAGGACGAGAAGCCGGTAACGAGCAGTTTTTTCCAAAATATCAACCATCTCATTGCCGGCAACGATTCGCCCGTGAGCGACGAAAATATTTTCAAGATTCAGTCTGACGCAATACGCAAGGCGGCTGTCGAGAGCGATTGTGTGATTATTGGTCGTTGCTCCGACTACATCCTCCGCGATTACGAATATTGTATGAGCGTGTTTTATTGGGCTCCAATCGACGACCGCATCCACCGCGTATCGCAGCGTCTTGGCACCGACGACCGCGACAAGGTGCGTCAACTCATTGAGCGCGAAGACAGCCGCCGCGCCAAGTATTACAACTATTTTACCGGCAAGACTTGGGGCGCGGCATCAAGTTACGACGCTTGCCTCAATGTCGCTCTACTTGGTGTGGACGCAACGGCAGAATTGACGATAGAATTGTTGCAGAAGCGATTTAAGAAAAACTAAAAACACAAAAAAATATGACACTATTACAGTTAAATATGCAGTTGTACCGCGTGATGGGCGAGATTGGCGACGACAAGGATATTGTATCTCAAATACTTGACTTTGCCAAAGACCTTGCCGACAAGAAACGCGCACGACTCAAAGAGAAGGAAAAGCAAAAAACGCTTGAACAGATAGACCACGCTTTGGCGCAGGTAAATTTGATAAAAGAAGGGAAAATCAAATGTGTACCTGCGGAGGAGGTGTTAAAGTAATCCGAACAAGAAAGCATCTCCGATACCGACATCAAAAAGTTGATTAAGGACAACGGACTTTAATTAATCGGAGTGAAGTTTTTTTATTGAAAAAATTTTGTCGTATCGAAAAACTTTTAGATATTTGCATTGTCAATCTTTGCCAAAAACGTACAGTTGTGGGCGGGATTGACAGACATATAAATACATAGGCGTTACTTGACGCTTTGATCTTGACATCTAAGAATCTCGCAAATTCAAAGACAACTATCGGGACAAAGCAGCGGTGATGCCTACGGGATATGTATTAATCATATACAGAATGTATATGTGTACATATTACGTGGGCTTTCGGCGTTGCTCGTTTCTGATAGTTGGGCAATGCGAGAGCCTTTAGATGTGGGACGGGTAACAAGTTAGTTCCCACGTTTTTTGTTTTATATGGGCTTGATAATTAATGAGATTAGTTCTGTTCAGGGAATTGACAGGAAGAATTAAAATGTCAAGAGATGGCAGAAAAGATAACAGAACTATCGGCAGAGGATGCAAGGAAGTTTTTTCTTCGTGCAGAGTGTTATTCGACAATAGACTTACCAAAATATTTTGATTTTCAACCGTTGTTGGATAAGTTAGCAGCGGAAATTGGAACGTCAGAACTAAACGAAATTGTTTTAAAACAACAAGAAGGTAAGGGTGAACAAATCCTTATAAAGGACTTACTTAGTGATTTATGCAATCAAATTGGCAAATCGCGCCTACATAATATAGAATTGAATACAAATACATCCGAGACTATAACGGCGGATGTCTTTATGGATGAACTAATAAAAAAGAATGACAATTCTGTCTATAAAACAAATGATGTTAAATCAAAAACGATTTATCCCAACACATTCGACGGTGTTAATTACATATTCTATCAAAACAAAGATAGTAATTTTGCATGGAGAAAGACGGAATTATTAAATCCTGCATTATATATCATTCTTGTAAATTTGATAACGAAATTTGATAATTGGGCTATGTTGATTCAACACTTTAAGAAGTGTTCTAATAACAACAGACTCAAATGTTGCAGCATTCCATTGGCAACAAATCGCATTTCAGAAGATTCTATTTTTAATTGGTGGGACAAATTTGAACAATCAGCCATAGAATTATCCTTGGATTATAGTTGGTTTGCAGCAACAGATATAACAGATTGCTACGGTTCTATTTACACTCATTCGATTGCGTGGGCAATACATGGAAAAGAAAAATGCAAAGCGAATCTTAAATTGTCCAAAAAACAGAATTTATTTGGAGATAGAATTGACCAAACTATCGGGCAAATGACATACAACCAAACCAATGGCATCCCGCAAGGCAGCGTTTTAATGGATTTCATTGCCGAAATTGTTTTGGGATATGCAGACAGGATATTGCTTTGGAAGATTTACAGGGCAAACATCACGGAATTCAAAATATTGCGTTATCGTGATGATTACCGTATTTTTGCAAAGTCAAAAGAAAATGTTGTAATAATTTTGCGTCTATTATCCGATGTCTTAGCAGACCTTAATTTCAGGCTTAACACGCAGAAAACTTTTATAAGTCAAGAACTTATAAATGATTCCATAAAACCCGACAAAATATATTGGAACGCAGCAAAGCAAGAAGAAACTACATTGCAAAAACATTTGTTGCTTATCCTCAAACTTGCAAAAGAACACTCAAATTCGGGCAGTTTGGCAAAAGCATTGACAAAGTTTATGGAGCGTATAGATCCGCTTAAAACAAAAATACAGGGCGAAAACCAGACTATTCTTGTAGCAATTCTGACCGATATAGCCGTCCACAATTCGAGGGTTTATGCGTTAATTGCAACAATAATTGCAAAAATTTTGGCATACGAAACACCAGAACTCAAAGAGACGATATTTCGTAAAGTGATTACAAAATTGAAACCTCTTCCAAATGTCGGACACATGTTGATTTGGATTCAGAGAATGACAATCAAATTGGACAGTGGTCTTGTAATGCCCGAATTGGAAACCGAGTCTTTGTGTAAGGTGTACAAGAATAAAAGCAATGTCGGTATTTGGACCAACGAAGGATGGCTTCAAGACAAATACCGCAATATCATAGAGAACACGTGCATTGTAAGTGAAGACAAAATCGCCAAAATGCCCGAAGTTCCCGACGATGACGAGGTGAAACTTTTCATCAACAGATACTAAATGTTAAACATCTAATATGTTAGAATATGGAAGAAAAAACAGCAAATGAATTGATGCAATATATGGACGATGTATTGAATGAAGTCAGACAAATGAGAAAGGATTTGTCCACGTTGGATACGTTCTCTCACTATAATCAATTTGTGGGTGCTCTTATGCCGACAGGCATTCTCGGTGCAATTCGAGAAGGTATAGAAAATAAAAAACTTCAAAAATATCTTAGCACGAAGATATACAAGGATATGTCTTATGATGAAATCGGCTATAAAATAGTGGACATCGCCAGAGATTTGTCCGAAACACACGCCAAGGTGCAGAAGATGATTCCCAAGGAAGACAAGAACTACGATGGTTATGCGTCGAACATTGTTGAAGTACTTTCTGATTGTTTGGCTACTTGGAAACAGATTTCACCCGAAGTCGCAATGGAAGAGATCACTCAATCGGACGGCAAAACAATTCAATTGGGACCGACAATGCTCCATAAATTGTACAAAGAATTCGACAAAATGGATACGCCTTCGTACTTTCTAGTAAAGGAAATCCTAAGGAAAATAGAACATCCACGCATTTGGGACAACGATGTAGTGCTCGGATGTGGAGTGTTGATATTGATTTTTGCAGTTATATGGATTATTTCATCCATAATAAAGGCTTTTTCCAATTAATTTGAAATAATTCTAATTGTATAATTCAAAAAAAAATGAATATCCAAATTCCACCTTGCAATTTGTCGTTAGTATTGTTGGCAGACTTGTCTGATAGGGACATAGAAATCTTTGCAGCCTTCGGCATCTCTGCCGTTGTCGCTCTAATTATTGCCTTCATTTTAAAGAAAATTTTTGAGAAACGGTATTATGTTGAGATGAACTCCAATGCTTTCTTTGGCTGTTTTGTCTTGGCGTTTGTCATTGTTAGTTGTATTGCTGTATCTGCGACGAGCGAATCAGATAATAAAGATAGCGTCAGCGTCTATTTTGTAAGCGAAAGAAAATTTAAAAATGTTCCCAAAACAGAGTTCGTCGGTTCTAACGCACAATTATGCGAATACAGTAGGTTTCATGAGGTTTATTATAATGACACCGGCAGGGATTTGGTGGAATACAGCGTGAAGTATATAAAAACGAATGGCATTGTAGGAACAGGAACCGATTTGCCTACGGGACATATAATTAAACCAAATACATATTTTTGGATTGTCGGTTTGAGAGAAGAAAATATGTTCTGCAAACCACCTGATGCGACAACTATCACTTACAGAAAAAATGCGAGGGTAAGTGATTATACGTATTTGAAATTTCTTGATTATGCGGACAATGTAAGAAGAGAGGTGAAATTTTAACTATATTCTCTCACTTACACCGCCCTTATTGCATACAGCGGATATATATTGATGCGCCTTTCGGCATTGTTGTCGTCGGCGTCAATCCTTGTAAACATTCCAAAATTTTCCATTGAAATCCTCGCGGCGTTAGTGATGTGCTTTTTGTTCATAAAGTAATATAAACTTTGCATACTGCCCTTGGTGTTTGCCTTTATTTCTATCGGGAGGATACTACCGTTTTTAACTATCAGATAATCGACCTCGGCGTTGGCATTGCGAGAAAGATTCTGCCAATAGTGTATTTCGGCTTTCTTGTAACAATCGGCATATTTGACGAGTTCCAACCCTGCAAACATTTCCGCTACCGCACCCTTGTTGACCAAATCGTTGTCGTTGGCAAGAATGATGTCGGCAGACGGCGTGCCGAGCATTGTCAGCATTAGACCTGTGTCAAGGAAAAGAAATTTCCTGTAATTTTGATTTTCCTCTGCGCCGAGTGGGATTCCGTTGGCATTTGTGTGCGTTACGGGGACTATGATTCCTGCAAGCGAAAGGAGTTCGAGTGCAGACTTTATCAGTTGCGATGGCAAACCTTCGCCGGCTTGCGCATAGACAAACTTTTTGCCCGCCTGCAACGCCGCCGACCTCAAAACCTGCCTCAACAGCGACGGCGCAATTTGGGATTTGTATTTGGCGAAGTCGTCCTGATACGTGTCCAAAATATCATTGTGAATCCTCGACACTTCCGCATAGTCGTGGCTCGACAACCATTCGGCAACAGCAGCCGGCATTCCACCCGTTAAAAAAAAAGTGCGGAGTTGGCTTTGCAGACTTTCGTGCAGCGGCAATGGCAATGGCAATGGGTTCAAAGGATTAGCGTTATTTTTGACATCAACCTGAATGTCAAGACCTTGCGCTGTAAGAAACTCATCAAAAGAAAACGGATAGACATACATCGACCTAATCCTGCCAACCCCGAATGATGGCAGTTCAGACAGCGTAAACTCCAACAGCGAACCAGCCGCAATAACGTGAAGTTGAGGATAATCCTCCTTAAAATATCTCAGCGACATCACGGCTTGCTGCGACATTTGGATTTCGTCTATAAATAGCAACGTCTCGCCCGCCACAACAGGCATAGAAACCACTGCGCTGATGTCGGCGCATATCTTCCTGACATCGATATTATCGGTGAAAAGGGCTTTTAAGGACGGTTGTTTTTCGAGGTTGATTTCCACGAAATACTTGAATGTTTTGCCCAACTGCCTTACCGCCGTCGATTTGCCCACCTGCCGTGCGCCCCTTAACAAAAGTGGCTTCCTGTTGACAGAATCCTTCCATCTGAGGAGTTCCTTATCTATATGTCTTTTAAAATACTGCATAACCAAAAGATTTTCAGCGCAAAGATACATATTTTTTATAAAATCCAATGCTGAAAACTGTTATTTTTTAATAAAATCCAACCCTGAAAACCGCAAAAATACCATAAAATCCAACCCTGAAAACATTTTCGGGAAAATTTCTCTTTACTTTTTTTGTCAATGAAATAATAAAAAAGGCGGAGGCTTATCTACCCCCGCCAAATTCAATAATCGTGTTAATATTCTTTTATTGAGTAATCACCACGCCGCCGTTGCAAGGTATTGTGATGGCTACTTGCTGTTTCTTGTTGATTTTCAAATCCTTGACGCTGCCGTTGAGTTGGTCGTCGTCAGAATAAAACTTCACTGTGCTGCCGGCGGCAAACATCGGGAGGGTCAATGTGGTTTTGAGAGTCTCCTTCTGAGCGTTGATGCCGGCAACAATCCACTTGCTGCCACTGCGACGGGCGATGATTACGTATTTGCCCGGGTAGCCGTCGATAAACTTAACCTCGTCCCAAGTGGTGGGAACAGTTTTCATAAAGTCGATAGCCCAAGCGGATGCGTCGGTGAGGTTGTTGGGCGCAAGGGCGAAGTGCTGCACTGCGCTTTGGAACAATGTTGCAACCGCCAATGCAAATACATCGCTCGTGCGGCGTGTAGTGCCGTGCTGATTGTCTGCGCTGTAACGCTTGTTGAGGGCAGAGCCGCCGAAGTCCATAGAACCCACGGTGTTGCGGATGAAGGGATGCAAGCAGGCGTTGAAAGCCTCGTTGTCGCACGCGCCCTGACCAAAATGCAGATTTTCGGACGCGAGGACAGCCTCAGATGCGGCGTAGTTAGGATACATCTTTTCCCAACCGCGAGGCAGTGTGCAACCGTGGAAAATCACCAACAGACCAAAATCGTTGGCATCAGCAAGGATGTCTTCGTAGAGTTGCATC
>JAFXMJ010000393.1 GCA_017530465.1 Bacteroidales bacterium | reverse complement strand
TCCTCGATGAACTCCTTGGTGTCCATCCTCGGTTTTGCTATCACATCCACAGCTCCATATTCCAACGCCTTGAGCGCGGTCTGGCTGCCTTCTTCCGTAAGGCTCGATATGATGAGCACAGGTATAGGATGCTGCGTCATTATCTTGCGCAGGAAGGTGATGCCGTCCATACGCGGCATCTCGACGTCGAGCGTAATGACGTCAGGCACCTCCATCTGGATACGCTTGGCTGCGATGTAGGGGTCGCCCGCCGTGCCCATGACCTCAATGTCTGGGTCGGTCTGCAATATCGACGACATTGTCTGCCTTACCACTGCCGAATCGTCCACTATCAGGACACGTATTTTCTTGTTTTCCAACGACATATCTCAATCAAAAAAAATTTTTGGGTTGTTGCGCACCGGGGAAGTCCTTATTTGCCTATACTGTTTTTTATGTAGCATTGCAGCACCTCTCCGGTGTGTGTGTTGAATATGATTTTTCTCCCGTTCTTGCCGCCTGTGGAGCGTCCAATAATCGGGATGTTTTGTTCTTGAAGCATCTCTTCCGCCACCATAATGTTGCGTTCGCCAATATGCATAGAAGAAGAAGTCACCGTGATAACTTCACCGCCGCCAAATACCTTGGCGACAAGGTTGTTTTTCTTGCATCCGAGCTGCAACATTTTTTCCGTCAACCTCTCGATGGCAATGTTGCCATACTTGGGAGAGGCGAGCTCCATGCCGTTCCAAGTAGGGAGCATATAATGGTTGATGCCGCCGATGCCAAGATACCGATCCCACAGACACACAGCGACGCACGACCCCAAGATTGTAGTAACCTCGGCTGGCTGCGCCGATGCGAACATCGTGGACGGATATAGGAAGTGTCTTGTCATATCACTGCGTTTTTGTCAACTTGATTATATCAGAAAATCTCCTCATCGCCGAAGAATACCTCGTTGGCATCCTCGGAATAGTCATTGCTACCGGTCTGCGATTCAGGAATCGTCACCGTGAAAGTGGTGCCCACGTTCTCCTTGCTCTCGAGCTCCAGGTGTCCGCCGAGGAAGTCGATGTACGCCTTGTTGATGGACAGGCCGAGGCCGTGTCCACGGTTGAGAGAGTTGATTCCGTTGTCGAGACGGCGGAATCGGTCGTATATAACCTTTTGGTTTTCCTCCGAAACTCCAAGGCCTTCGTCAATGACCTTGACCACGAGTTCGCCTTGTTCGTTGCGGCCGTATTGAATCTCCACCTTCTTGTCGGGGCGGTTGAAGTTGATGGCGTTGCACAGGAGGTTGGAAATCACCATTGTGAGCTTATCAGCATCGGTCTTGAAAAGCAATGGCTTTTCGTCGCCGAGGTTGGTGAGCACCTTGGTGAGCCTCTTGCGCGCTATCTCCCTCGAATACTGTTCCATCAGGTTGCCGAGCATCTCGTCGATGTTGGTGACTGCGATGATGGGCTGCAAGCTGCCCGCCTCTATCTCCGCTGCGGCAAAGATGTTTTTGAACTGGAAGTCGAGATTGAACGCCTCGCTGTTGATCATCGCCGCCATACGCTTCATGCGATCCACCTCGGTGGCGGGACATTCGGTGATGCTCTTCGACAGACCCAATATCGACGCAAACGGGTTGATAATCTCGTTGGTGATGTTGGAGATGAAATGGCTCTTCATCGCCTCGCTCTCCGCGAGCTTGTGGTTGAGGTCGAGGAGCTGCTTGTTCATCGAGTTGAGGTTGTCAACAGCGTTCTTGTATCTCTCTACGCGCTTGCTGAGTTCGGTCAGCAGTACGTCGTCGCTTATATAACTTGTAGCATTTTCCATAATATACGTGTTTAGTATGCCTGTTCCTTATTATGTTGAGTTTTTCCTTGTTGTCAGTATTGTCAATGTATCCGCCAACAGCCTTCTTACAGCCTCTTAAACACCGTCGGCTTCAATTGCTTGAGCGGTACGTTGATGCCCGCCGCCGATTCGGAGTGTCCGAGGAAGAAGTATCCCCCGCTCCTCAAGTGCCGGCAGAGCTTGTTGATGACTGCCTCCTGCGTCGGACGGTCGAAATATATCAACACGTTGCGGCAGAATACAATATCAAAGTTGTTGGGCACATTGTTGTATGCTTCGTCCATAAAATTGAGCCTCATGAAACTCGTCTTGCGCCTCAATTCCGGCACTATCCTCACAGTGGGTTTAGTGCGATCCTTGCTGCGCAGGAGGTATTTCTTCTTGAGGTCGTATGGTATCACGTCCACCCTCTCCTCCGGGTAGATGGCTGTCACCGCCTTGTCGAGCACTATCGTGCTGAGGTCGCTGCCAAGTATCGAGAAGTCAAAACCACGCACCTTGGAAGCGTATTCCGACATCACCATAGCAAGCGTGTAAGGCTCCTCACCTGACGAACAGCCAGCCGACCACACTTTTACGAAGTTTTGACGGCAGATGTCGTGAAGCTCCGGCAGCACCGTGTCGAGCAGGTACTCGAAGTGCTGGTTTTCGCGGAAGAAGTCGGTCTTGTTGGTGGACACCACGTCCATCATGTGCACTATCTCCGTGCTGCCAGCCGGAGAGAACACATAATCGACATACTCCGAGAACGACGGCATCTGCAACGCCCTGAGCCTCTTCTGCAACCGGCTTTGCAACATGATGTGCTTAGCCTCCGGCATCTTGATGCCGTACTGATTGTAGATGAACTTGCTCAGACGTGCGAAATCCGCATCGGAAAGCTTCGCTTCGAAAAATGAGATCGGGTTGATTTCCATTCTTTCGTTTTTATTCTACTGTTTCAGCCTGTTGCGCCTCGGTGGTGTCGGTGGTGGCCGCCATCATCACAAGTTCGTCGGTGGAGAATACCTTGTCGATGTCGAGCAGCATCACAAACCGGTCGTCGTTCATCTTGTAAACACCGTCGATGAACTTCGACTTGTATTTGGACCCGATGCCCGGCGGCGGCAGTATCTCGTCGGTGTTGATTTCAAACACTTCCTTCACGGCGTCCACAAGGATGCCCGCATTCACCGTCTCGCCGTCTATCTCGACATTGAGCACAAGGATTACCGTATCCCTCTTGTACTCGATGGGCGGCATCCCAAATTTGATGCGGATGTCAATGATGGGAAGCACCGTGCCACGAAGGTTGATGACGCCCTTCATATAGTCGGGAGCCGTCGGCACCTTGGTTATCTGCACAAGCTGCAATATGTTGAGCACCTGCGTAACATTGATGGCGAAGTACTCCTCGCCAAGTACGAAGGATATGTAAGAGCCTGTTTCGTGTTCCATAATATGTTTAGTTTATAATGTTACTTACTACCTTATATATATAGTGTGCAGGCACTGCCTACACAATGTCGTTGTACCGAGTGAATTTGTTGATGACCTGGTGCGTATCGAGCACCAACGCCACCGTGCCGTCGCCGAGTATCGACGCTCCGGAGAATATGTCCTGGCTGCGGTAGAGCTTGCCGAGAGGCTTGAGCACCGCCTGGTACTCGCCGGTGATATTGTCCACCACCACGCCAATCTTGCGGTCTTCGTACTTGACCATGATAATCTCCTCTCGCTCCGGCGGCTCGCCGGGTATATTGAATTCGTCCCTGAGATAATAGAAGGGGTATTGCACACCTTCTATATTGATGACATTCTGGAACGACGACGCTATCTTCTCGTGCTCCACGGCGAAGATGGTATCTATCACCGAGAGCGGTATTATGTAATCGACGTCAGCTATGCGCACGAGCATGCCGTCGATGATGGACAATGTAAGCGGCAGGCTGATTGTGATTGTAGTGCCTTCGCCTGGCTCCGAAGCCTGGGACAGCGTGCCTCGGATGTCGGACACCTTGAGTTTTACCACATCCATACCCACGCCGCGACCACTGATGTTGGTCACTTTTTCTGACGTGGAGAATCCCGGCATGAATATCAAATCGACAGCCTCCTTGTCGGAAAGCTGGGCGTCGGGATTAATGAGGCCTTTCTCAATAGCTTTGCGCTTGATTTTGTCAGGATTCATACCCTGACCGTCGTCTGTGACAGCGATGACCACCTGGCTGCCCGAATAGTACGCCTGCAATGTGATTTTGCCGGTGGGCGACTTGCCCGCCGCCTTACGCTCGGCGGCAGATTCGATGCCGTGGTCCACGCTATTGCGCAGGATATGCATCAATGGCTCCGAAATGCCTTCTATCAGCGATTTGTCGAGTTCCACTTCTGCGCCCTTCGCCTCAAATTCTATCTCCTTGCCTACTTCTCGCGAAAGGTCGCGCACCAATCGGCGGAACCTCGTCACAAGGTAGTCGATAGGAATCAAGGTGATGCTGAACGCCGTGTCGCGCAACTGGCGCGAAATGTTTTCGAGGCTTTCGGCAATGCGGGTGAGCTCGGCGTTCTTCTCGCGGTCGGCGTAGAGATTGAGTCCCGCCTGCGTGGTGATGAGCTCGCTCACGAGGTTCATGAGCGAATCTATCTTTTCCGACGCCACCCTGATGCCAGAAATCGAGGATTCCTTGGCGAATTTCTTAATGTGTTCGTCGCCCTTGTTTTCTTCAGCCGCCTTCTTCGCCTCGTTGTTTTTGGCTTGTTCGAGAGCGTTGATGGCCTGGGCGAGCTTGGTGATTTTCTCGAGGTCAAAGGGGAAGTCGTGTCCGCACTGCAGCAGCGGCTCGATGCCCTCGAAGGTGAAGATGTCGCCGTCGGCGAGCCTCTTTACCACGATGTCGCAATCGTCCTCCACGAAGATAAACACGTCCTTGATGGCGTCTTCGTCCTGTTCGGTGGCGAGAATCACCTCCCACCACACGTATGTGTCGTCATAGACGAGGCCCTCGAAGTCGGGTATTCCGCTGTAAAAGATGTTGACCTTAGCCTTGCCGAGCCCCACGAGCTCGTCGATGAGCAGCAGAGGGTTGGTGCCATTGCGCTGAATGTGCTCGTAAGGCTTCACCTTTACATAATAAGACGCCATGCCCGAGCTGGCGTCGCCGTCCTTGTCAGGCGCCTCCACCACCACCGACATAGTGTCGCCGTCGAGTATGGCCTCAATGCGCTTATTGAGGATTTCCTCGTTTTTCTTGATTTCGTCGGTCTTGGAGCCGTCGTCATTGAGCATGCTCGTGATGTGGTCCGCCGACTCGAAGGTGATGTCGAGCATCTCCCTTGTCACCTTGAGCTTCTTCTGGCGCACGAGGTCGTACATGTTCTCGAGGCGGTGCGTGTAACTGGAGATGTTGTCGAAGCCAAACATACCACCCCCGCCCTTGAGCGAGTGCATGATCCGGAATATGCTGTCCACCAGCTCCGGATTGCCCATGTCCTGCTCCAAGGTGAGGAGAGCCTGCTCCAGCTGACTTACCAAGTCGCTTGCCTCGTCGAGGAATTTCTTCTGAAAATTGTCCATCACTCTGCTTCGTTGTAAAAGTTGGGTACTAAACCTTGCTAACTGCGGAAAGTGCGACTACGCCCTTACCTGATCACCTTGCTGATGGCTGCCAAAAGCTTGGCAGGCACGAATGGCTTGATAATCCATCCCGTTGCGCCCGCGTCCTTGGCCTCTATCTTCTTGGCTAATTGAGACTCGGTGGTCAGGAACAGAATTGGCACGCGGC
Organism: Bacteroidales bacterium; assembly: GCA_017530465.1. GTDB lineage: Bacteria > Bacteroidota > Bacteroidia > Bacteroidales > UBA3824 > UBA3824. The sequence goes on along the minus strand of JAFXMJ010000393.1, from coordinate 5,857 downwards.
TATATCCGGCAGTGGCGCGGATATATTTGATAAGCTCAATGCCATCCATCTCAGGCATGTGCAGGTCGGTAATCACGAGGTCGATAGTGCGGCCGTCGAGCAATTCCACAGCCTCCTTGCCGTTGCCGGCGGCGAACACCTCGAATCCCGCTGTCTGTAACGTGAAATTCACCACTTCGCGGATGCTTTCCGAATCATCCACTATGAGTATTGTCTTTGCCATTTGATTGATATGTTATTTTTATATATTACGTTCATTTACTCGGAGCGTCAGGCTGCTCCACGCCAAAAGTCAGCACGTGCGCAAGGTCGTCAACCCCGCAGTTGGCAAGCAGCTGCGCCACCTCGGGCGCAATGTCGCAGGTCACTCGGAGCTTCTTGCGGTCGCGCACAAAACTGTTTTTTACAGCATAAAATAACTGGAGAGCCGACGTGTCAAACTCCGTTATGCCCACCAAATTGATGCAGAGCTCGTCGCATGAAGCCACGCAGTCCTTCATCTCACCAAGCAGAGGCTCGATGTTCTGGACGGAAATATCTCCCGTCACATCATACTCTCGGTAACGACGCTTTACATCGTCTGTCTTAAGCTTATATTCCATAACGCATTAAGATTCAATTGTTTGCAATATAGTACGATGACACTTCACGCATCTCGCACCTCTATATATGCCCTGCATTTATTATGCCACAAATGCAATACAGGTGTCTTTTTCTTACACCGCAAATATAAACATATTTTTTTACTTTTACTAAAAAAAAGTCAACTTGTTTTTTTTTATTGATTTTTTTTTTAATTTTGCGATACATTTCAAAGCAAAAAACACTTTAAACTAACATGTCGGACGGCAACTATAGATTCGACCCGGATTCGCTCGGATACGAGAAAGAGGAACAACACAAATGGCGCAAAATAGCCATACGCATCGTCACGCAGGCACTCGCCGCGCTGACGATAGGCGTCATCGTGTTCCTCACCATTTCATATACCATCAAGACTCCCAAGCAGACCAAGCTCGAGCAGGAAAACATCATAATGCAGCAGGAATACGAAGCCCTCAGCCTCAAATATCAACGTGTGGACTCCGTGCTCAATGACATCGAACAGCGCGACAAGGATCTCTACCGCGCAATCTTTGAGACCGAGATGGACGTGGACAACCAGGCGCAGCGCCGCGAGACCTACACTAAAATAAAAAGTGACGACTCGCTCAAAAACCTCGTGGCGGCAATGACCGAAATCAGCTGCCGCAAGCTCAAAGAAGAAGAAAAGACATTCAGCGGACTCCAATACAAGCTCGCACAAGACAACGAAGAACTCAAGTGCCTGCCGTCGATACTTCCGGTGGAGCACGCACAGGTGGATATTATATATTATGGATTCGGCAAAAAGCTCGACCCCATCTACAAGACCCCCAAGATGCACAACGGAATCGACATCGCCGCCAATACAGGCACCGAAATCCACGCCACTGCCAACGGCACTGTGGAATTCATCGGCGATATGAGGGAGCACGGCAAGCACATTATCATCAACCACGGCAACGGCTACAAGACCCTGTACGCCCACATGAGAGAATACATGGTGCGCCGTGGGCAGAAGGTGAAACGCGGAGAAGTAATCGGCCTCGTGGGCAACACCGGCAAATCGCTGACCCCGCACCTGCATTACGAAGTGCAATACAACGGCAAGGCTATCAACCCCGTCAACTACTTCTTTGCATCGCTCCAGCCACAGCAATGGAACAAAGTGGCGAAGATAGCAGAGACCAGGGGACTTGCACTGGACTAAGGGCAATGGTTGAAGTGATTGAAGTAACTGAAGTAATTAATAATTGAAAACATTAAAACATTATAATATATGGAAAACGAAGCAATCGCAATGACTACGGACGAAGAGATGGAGAAGATAACTAAAGAGCAGATCGACAAGCTCGACAAGCTCTATTACTCCATCGGCGAAGTGGCTAAGATGTTCAATGTAAACACCTCATTGATAAGGTATTGGGAGAAGGAGTTCCCAATCATCCGCCCCAAGAAAAACCAAAAGGGCAACCGTCAGTTTACCAAAAAGGACATCGAAAACATCCACAAGATACACTACCTCGTCAAAGACCGTGGTATGACCCTCGAAGGCGCAAAAAACTACCTCAAAACCAAGAACGGAGTCTCCAACTTCGAGCTTGTAAAAACCCTCCAAGGCATCAAAGCGACGGTAATGGAGCTCAAGGAATATCTTGAAGACAAGAAAGAGGACGAAAAAAATTAACCGGCGGCAACCGTTTTTGCACGCCTTTTGCAATATAAACTGCGTAATACCAAACCAACATACCAAGACCATGAGCACAAAGAACCCCGCAATGGAACTCGACATAAACTTCATGCACAATGTATTGGCCCTATACGACGAGCTGATAGAGAACGGCATATCGGTAGTGTACATCGGCAAATTCACCCACCAGGTGGTGAAGATGTTCACCGAGAAAAACGAAGCCGAGATGGAGCAAAACAACGAGGAGAAGCAAGTGAAACGCCGCGTGCACCACTCCCTCGTGGAAATCCTCCAAAACATGCAGAAACACAGCACGGAGTTCCAGACGGAGTTTAGCCTCATCAACGGTCTATTCATGATAGGACGCAAGGACGGCATATATTATATAATGACTGCCAACAAAGTATCAAAGCACGACATCCTGCACCTAACACAAGCCCTCGACTGCGTAAACAACGCCACAAAGGAAGAGCTCAACGCTATGTACAAAAAACAGCTCAAGGAAGGCACAATATCGGCAAAAGGCGGCGCAGGACTTGGTCTCATCGACATTGCACGCAAGACCGACGGCAAGCTCGAATACCTATTCATCCCGGTAAACGGCACCGACTACTTCATACTAAAAGTAGAAATTTCGGGCCAAGGCAACGAAGAATAAACCAGCAACTTAAAAAAAATTTGCACAATTTGGGAATTATCTGTATATTTGCAGCCGCACAGACAGTATTAACTAAATCCCAAAAATATGGAAACACAGTCGGTAATAATATTCAGCGGACTCGCCATAGACGTCAATATGGTGAAAAAACTACTCCAGAGCCACGGCATTGACTCATACGCCAAAAACCGCAACGCCGGCGACAACGAAAACGGATGGGCTGAGCAGGGATTCGACCCATACGTAGAACTACTTGTGACCCAAGACCGCGCTGACGAAGCGACGGCAATAATCGAAAAATTCCTTAACACGAAGGCAGAATAACCAACCACCAAACGCAGACAATGAGCAACATAGTAGCCATAGTAGGATGCCCAAACGTGGGCAAATCCACACTTTTCAACAGACTTACACAGACCCGCGAAGCCATCGTGCACGAGACTGCGGGCGTAACACGCGACCGCCACTACGGCAAATCTGACTGGAACGGCAAAGAATTTTCGGTAATCGACACCGGCGGTTACGTAAACAACTCCGACGACATATTCGAAAACGAAATCAAAAAACAAGTACACCTCGCCATCGAAGAGGCGGACGTAATATTATTTATGGTGGACACAATGCTTGGCGTTACAGCCGGCGACGAGACCATAGCCGAAATGCTCCGCAAGGCAGGCAAACCCGTATTCCTCGCCGCCAACAAGAGCGACAACCCCGAACTGCACCTCGAAACATCAGCCTTCTACGCGCTCGGCATGGGTGAAGTATATTCCCTCTGCGCCAACACAGGCTCAGGCACAGGCGAACTCCTCGACGCAATCACCGCATCTTTCACCGACGAAAGTGTAGATGACGAGGAAGGCATACCCAAGATAGCCGTCGTAGGCCGTCCCAACGTGGGCAAATCGTCCCTCATCAACGCACTCACCGGCACGGAGCGCAACATCGTGACGCCCATCGCCGGCACCACACGCGACACTGTCAACACTCGTTACAACAAATTTGGACACGACTTCATCCTCGTGGACACAGCTGGACTGCGCAAAAAATCGAAGGTGACAGAAAACATCGAGTTCTACTCCACCCTCCGCTCCGTCCGCGCCATCGAACAAGCCGACGTCTGCATCCTGATGCTCGACGCCACACAAGGCGTGGAATCGCAAGACATGAACGTATTCCGCATCATATTGGAAAACAACAAAGGCCTCGTGGTCTGCGTCAACAAATGGGATCTCGTGGACAAATCGGAAGACAACGCCACCAAGAAATACGAAGAATACGTCAAGAAACAGCTCGAACCTTTCGACGACGTACCGGTAATCTTCACATCCACCGTTACCAAACAGCGCATCCTCAAGGCAATGGAGGAAGCCATCCACGTATATGAAAACCGCACCCGCAAAATCCCAACATCAAAACTCAACCAGTGCATCCAGCAATACGTGGAGGAGTACCGTCCGCCGGCAGTGAAGGGCAAATTCATCAAGATAAAATACGCCACACAGTTGCCAACGTACTACCCGACATTTGCGCTATTCTGCAACCTGCCGCAGTACATCCGCGACCCGTACAAGCGTTACATTGAAAACCGACTCCGCAAAGACTTCGACTTCTGCGGCGTGCCGATGAAAGTATTTTTCAGGAAAAAATAACTCCGAAACTCCGTATGAACCGACGAGCCTACATATTAGTGGCATTGCTAATTGCCATACTGATTGCCGCCGCAAGTTGCAGCGACGTGGAGACCTATTCCGAAATCCCCAAACTGGAATTTGTGAAGGTCTTCCTCGCCGACACCACCGACAAGGAACTCGGCAACAAAGAGAAACTCCAAGAAATCACGCTGCACATAACCGACGGCGACGGCAATCTCGGGCTCAACCGTGGCGAAGCCGACAGCCTAAACAACCTGTTCATCACAATGTACAAGAAAGAGCGGGGGCAGTACGTCCTCGCCACCGACACTATATTTAAATATAGAATCCCGTACAAGCAGCCCATCGGACAAAACAAATATCTCCGTGCGGAAGTGATTGTAAGTCACACCACGCCTCAGATAAAAATCGACTACGACACCGTCCGCTACGAAATCTACGTCCAAGATCGCGCCGACAATCTCAGCAACACCATCACCACCTGCGACATCCCGATAAGAATGAACGGAACGGTGTATGCGGATGGAAAAATTGAAGAAGAAGGGGTGGAATAGCTACTCCATTATAATCGTAGGCTTTTCAGGAACAGGGGCAACCGATACCTGTTTTGTAAACGTTTTAGATGTTTCGTCATCAAACACAACATCCACACTTACATCATAAACGCCCGGTGTATCGTATGTATGCGACGGCGAAGATTCCGCCGATTGCGCTCCATCTCCGAAATTCCATAGGAAAGATTTGGCGGCTATTGATGTCGAACAATAAAACTTAACCGTATTGCACGAAAAGGATGCTGATATACCATTGTAGCAATAATCCGATGTAACCCACGAGGAAATGAAATTCTGCGTATTTCTATAAGTCGTTCTGTAAGGATGAGAATCATCCTCCACTATATCAGCCTCAAAAACAGGCTCATCTGCATCGGGTTTCACCAAACGCGCTATCCTGCGTCGTCCATCATCACATATATAGATATTGCCATCTATAGCATAACGGAAATATGAACTCGAACTTGCAGCAATCTTTTTCACAAGCTCAATATTGTCATAATCAGGAACGGAATTGACAATAGGGACACGTTTTATATCGCATAGTTCAATATCACCGGACGCATCAGGCATCACCAAAAGATATAAATATTTGTTTAGTGGCGATATTATCGAAGATAAATAACGTTGCCGATTGTTCTTTTGTTGGAAGAAATACTTGGAAATCAGCTTAAAATCACATGTTTCCCTGTCAAATTCTCCATATATAACCGGCTCC
>JAFXMJ010000392.1 GCA_017530465.1 Bacteroidales bacterium | reverse complement strand
GGATGCCCTCCTGAACGAGCAACGGGGTTACATTGACACCGTCGCCAATCTTGATGTCGCAGACAGTCTCGGTCTTAGTGCCCTTGGTGGCCTTCATATTGAGGACGAGGTCAGAACTCCTGAAATGGTCAGAATAGTCGATTGTGTCCTTATAAGTATAAGTGCCGCCGGTCTTATAGTCGATGGTGGTGTTGTTGTCCTTGATCGCCGAACCTTGGAGGGTGGCGTTCTTCATCTTGATTTCGTCGCCGAAATTGTCGGATTTGAGTGTTGGGGTGCAGACCAAGTATGCCTTCTTGTCAAAATACTTTGGCGGGAAGGTTACGGTAATTGATACCGGCACCCTTCCGGCGTGCATCTCCAACGGACTGGGAGTGATGCTCCTCTGAACGAGGTCAGAGTTTGCCGCCATTTTTTTGAGGCCGTTGCAGCCCGACGCAAGAAACGCCGTCGCCAACATCAGAGCCAGGTAATTAACTGTATTTTTCTTCATAATTTACTACTATTTGTGTTTAATTGTTATTATTTGTGCAAATTTATTAAAAAATGCAATGACTTCAAACCAGTATGGGCAATTTTACAGATTTTTATGATTTTGTTTAAAAGTCGTATCTTTGCGGCTGCCTACCACGTACCCCGCAAATATCGCCACAAATAGCACTGCGAGGAACACCACCTTGGGATTTGCGAGACGGTCGCCCATCAGCAATACTGCAATCAACGCCACCACAAGCCCCGCGCCCATACCAACGAGCGAATACAACGCCCTATACCATCCGGCACGCGCATATCCGTGCTCACTTGCAAGGTGTTTGGTGATATTGTCCATACTGTCTTCAAGGCTGCGCTTGCCCTCTTCGCCCGAATTGATTAGCTCGGGGTAGCCGGATGCAAGGAGCGCGAGTTTTTCTGTATTGGCACAACATTCGCGGCAATTGCACCCCTCTCGGATGCTCGCCTTTGCAAGTGTAGCGATGTACTCAATGTTGAAAAACGTGTAGTCTTTCTTGTAAATCCTCTGGCGATTGTCTTCCAAGGATTTCTGAATATCGTCCAATGTAGCCATTATTATTAAATGTGTCAGCAAATAACAATCCAAATTTATACAAATAACTGCAATTTTTTTAGTAATTTTGTGTTTAAATTATTACAACCATCATTCAAAGGTTGCAAAACAACACGTTTAACTGCTTTACGATATTGTGAAAGTAACATTTTTGGGTACAGGCACGTCGCTCGGCGTACCAATTGTAGGCTGCAACTGCCCCGTCTGCCAATCCGCCGACACTCACGACAAGCGTCTGAGGAGCAGCGCACTCGTGGAGACCGAGGGGCGCAGCATCGTCATTGACACGGGTCCCGACTTCCGGCAGCAATGCCTCGCCTACAACGTGCGGCACATAGACGCATTGCTGATAACTCATCCTCACCGCGACCATCTCGCGGGATTGGACGACATCAGGCCGTTCTGCTTCATACAACAGCAGGACATACCCGTCTATGCCTCCGATTATACCTGCAACGCCATCAGGCACGACTTCGCGTATTGTTTTGCCGACCCGAAATATCCAGGCGTGCCCGACATCGTGCTCAACGAATTGGAATACTACAAGCCGTTTGAGGTGCTTGGGGTGGAGATAACGCCTTTTCCAGTGATGCACGCGCAGATGGTGGTGACGGCATACAGGATTGGCAATTTCACATACATCACCGATGCGTCGAGTGTGCCGGAGGAGACGCTGGAGGTAATCAAAGACACCGAAATACTTGTGGTGAACGCCCTGCGCAAAGAACGCATACATCCAGCGCATTTCATTCTGCCACAAGCACTTGACATCATCGCAAAAATCCAGCCTCGCGAGGCGTACATCACGCACATCAGTCACGACATACCACACGCCTCCACGCAGCAGGAGCTGCCCAAAAACGTGCATCTTGCATACGACGGCCTTACGCTGGAATTTTGATTATTTGGACACCGTGTACGACACTACGCGCAATCCGTCAGCCTTCTTCACGAGCACAGTGCGCATTGTCTTGCTCTTGCGGGGGATGTTGTCGGGGTCCACGGTCTGCCAGCTTTCAGGGTTGGAATTGATGTCGCCCTTCCAGCCCGGCTTGCAGGCGTAGATATTGGCGTTTACCATAATGGTGTCGCCCTTGGAGCCGAGCACCTGATCCACCTGCGAGAATACAAACTCGTTGTCGTTGCCCTTGCGGATGAAATACTTGCCGTCATTGAAATCGATTTCGTTGGTGAAATTGTCCTTTGCAATTGGATAGTTGAAATACTTGTCAGACGCGGCGTGCACCTTGTCGGCATCAATGACCATATCCTTGCCCTGCATCGTAAAGGCGTCGGGGCTTTCGATGACAAGATGACGCACCGCAAAATCAATTTTTACGATGTCTTCGGGGTTGGGACCATTGAAATCAGACATATACGCCTGCGAGAGGTCGGTAAGAAACTTATTGAGTTCAGCATCGCTTACATTAGCATTGTTGCCGCAGCCCGCAAGAGCAAGGATCATCGCGGCGAGTATGGTAAATCTTTTCATATTATTTATTTGTTTTAAATGATATACGCAAAATTGATAATTTTTTTGGATTCTTCCATAATTTTTTTGTGATATTTGCAAAAAAATACAGAAAAAAATTTGGCGGTGTCGAAAAAAATGCCGTAATTTGTTGCGTAAAAAATACACAATAAATAACCATAAATCGCAAAAGCTATGATTATCAACTACATAACCGACAACGACCTCTACAAATTCACCATGCAATACGCCGTGGTGTCGCTCTATCCGCTGAGCAAGGTGCGTTACAAGTTCATCAATAGGGGCGCGGACAATTTCCCTGAAGGATTTGCAGCACGGCTGCAAGAGGAGGTGAACGCAATGAGCAAACTGAAGCTCACCGAACAGGAGTACAAGTTTATGTCGCAGAAGTGCTACTACCTGCCGCCGTCGTACTTGGACTTCCTCGCCGCCTACCGTTTTGACCCGGACGAGGTGAAGATTTCGCAGCAAGGCGGACACCTCGACATCGCAATCGAGGGCTATTGGTACAAGACAATACTCTGGGAAGTGCCGCTTATGGCAATCATCAGCGAACTCTATTTCAAGATGACGGGACAGCCCGGCAACCCCGCCGCCCAAAATGCAGCCGCCACAGCTCAAAAAGCCGAACTCTACCAAAAATTCGGCATCAAGGTTGCAGACTTTGGCACACGCCGCCGCTTCTCCTTCGACAACCACGACCGAGTTGTTGGCGTTTTGAATGATTACCGCGACACCTTCGTCGGCACGAGCAACGTATATCTCGCAATGAAATACGACACAGTGCCCATCGGCACACACGCCCACGAATGGTTTATGTTTCACGCGGCAATGTTTGGCTACAAGTACGCCAACCGCGCATCCCTCGAAAATTGGGTGAAAATTTACCGTGGCGACCTCGGCATCGCGCTCTCCGACACTTTCACGACGCCGGTATTTTTCAGGGATTTCGACACACTGTTTGCAAAACTTTTCGACGGCGTAAGGCACGATTCGGGCGACCCGTTGGAATTTGCCGACAAGACCATCGACCACTACAAACGCCTTAGAATCAACCCTCTGAGCAAAACCATCGTATTTTCCGACGCGCTCAATCCGCAGATGGTGGAGAAGATTACGGAATATTGCAAGGGCAAGATTGGAATGTCGTTTGGCATCGGCACCAATTTCACCAACGACGTGGGAGTAAAGCCGCTCAACATGGTGATAAAACTCTCGCACGTTCTCACTGGCGACCGCTGGACCCAAGTCGTAAAACTCTCCGACACACCCGGCAAGCATACCGGTAATGACGAAATCGTGGGCAGGATAATGGCGGAATTGGGAATCTAACCATTGTGTCACCACAGCAACTATGGAAAAAGCACGGAAAAAAATATTTTTTCTGTGCTTTTTCGTTGCGGATTACAAAAAAAATATTTACATTTGTGCAATTAGAAACACAATTAAAACCAACAAACATGCAGACACCAGAAAAGAAAAGTTTCAATCCCAAAATTCTCTTGTGGATTGTAGTGGCAATTGTAGCCTTCATCGTGATTTCGTCGTGCTACACAATCATTGGCCCGTCGGAACGCGGCGTCAAAGTAACCCTCGGCGAAGTGGAAGACCAAGTCTATCAGCCGGGCATCGTATGGACAATCCCGTTCATAACTACGGTGAAGACATTCGTATTGCAGCCCCGCACATACGAAGTATCATTCGACGTAGGAGCCAATGGCGCCATTACCAAAGACATGCAGACCGTGGGCGCAACAGTGTCGGTGCGTTATTTCTACGACGAAAGCCGCATCCTCGAGATTGTGAAGAAGTACGCCAACGACGCCGTCATTGAATCCGCAATGCGCGACAATATCAAGGCGTCGCTCAAGGAAACCACCGGACGCTACTCCATCTACGAGCTTGTGGAGCAGCAAAACAAAATCACCCAGGAGGTTTCGTCGGCAATCCTCACCCGTATGCAGGACTACCCCATCGCCATCTCGCAGACCACAATCACCAATTGGGACTGGTCTGACGACTTCGACCGCCAAATCAAGGAGACCGCCAACCGCACTCAGCAGGTACGCCAGGCAGAGCAGGAGGCCAACATCGCCGCAGCACAGGCTCAGAAAAAGGTCAAGGAGGCAGAAGCCAACAAGCAAGCCGCCGAACTTGACGCCGAAGCCGAAGTAGCCCGTGCCAAAGGTCAGGCTGACGCAGTAAAAATCAAAGCTGACGCCGAGATGTACGCCGCAGCACAGCTTGCCAAGGCTAAGGACATGAAAGTTCAGGAATGGAAACACGAGGAGGAGATGAAACGCCTCGAGAAATGGGACGGCCGCAACGTGCCCAACTACATTCCCCTCACCGCCGGTGGCACAATGGTGGATTTGAATAAGTAGGAATGATTTTGTGAGGAAAGATTTAGAGATTAAAGATGAAGGGCTGACGCGATTGTGCTGTCAGCCCTTTGTTTTTGTTATATTTTTGAGATTTCGTCGGGGGTAAGGCCGGTGGCGATGGAGATTTCTTCAATAGTCATTTTGCCAATGGATTTGAGAGCGCGAGCCATTTCACGCATTGCATCGGCACGACCTTCCGCACGACCTTCCGCACGACCGGCGATATGTCCGTCAACATACCCCTCGTAACGGCTTGAGTCGTCAAGGCTCAACGCCAGTCTAACGTTTTCCAAATACCGGTTGTACATCTTGCGGTCTTCTTCGCTAAGGGCGTCAACGCGGAGAATGTCTCGCGCCTCTTTCAAGCCTTGGGCGGTAAAAGCGTCTGGGATTTCGCCGGTCTTCAAGAATGATATCCATTCTTGCAACGGTTGGCGGATTTCGTCATCAAACTTATTGACACGCAGAATGTAATACTCGGGGAAGATGCCGTGAACCTCGTCAACACCAAATTTAGACCTTTGTGCGGGCGTAAGTTTCAGTTCGTCCTCATCGTTGAACATGTTTTTGAAAACCGTAGTGCCGTGATAGGCGTAGCCCTTGCCCTGTCCGAGGCTGAAATACACAATGTTGACTGAATATACTTTGGGCAACGCCGCGTAAGGTTCGCCCCTTTTCATATAGTCGGTGATTATCTTTGACGCTCCAAACGCCATGCGCTGAAAGAAATCCAACTCGTGGTCGTTCTGTACCTCGACGAGGATTTTTTCTTTTTTATCATCCTCAACAAGCAAATCAACACGGTTGAACTTTTGGTCCTCGGTCTCCTGATTGCCTTCGCTTTCAAGTACTTGCGTTATCTTTATCTGACGGCCTATCAACACACTCAGAAAGCCATCCAACACGACGAAATTCCTCTTGTCGCGCAGAAGGCGTTTTATCATCCAGTCAAATCGTATATAGTTTCCCATGGCGTCGCTCTTTTTGTGTTGGTTTACGTCGGCAAAGATAATGGAAGTTTTCGGAAAATGCAAAAAAAAGACCGCCGAAAAAATTGTTTTGGGATTTTTTTTTCGGCGGAGTTTTTCAATTGTTTTCTTTTGCCCTGTCTGTTTGGTCAAGACAGAATACGGCAATTACTACAAGGACCGAACAAGACGGACGGAGAACCCGAAGGAACGGCGGGGGTAGTAGACGTCCACAGGGGTGAGGGTGCCCGAGTGGAAGTGCACGCGCACCGCGTTGTTCTCGCCGTAGGCGGACGACGAACAATAGTCGCCGTATGAGCCGGCGGAGGTCACTGTCGTGCCCTCGC
>JAFXMJ010000040.1 GCA_017530465.1 Bacteroidales bacterium | reverse complement strand
ATAGTCCACAAGTATCACAACGTCAGGCTTATACTCCAACATTGCCTCCTTGCAGACCTTGAAATTTCGCTTGACCTTGCCGGCATTGGCAATGACCTCCCAAACGCCCATATAAGCCATTTCGCGGTAATGCACGAGCATCTTGCCGCCCTGCGCCTGCATCAGGTCGCCGCCAAGAAACATAAAATCAGCGTCTGTGTCATAGACCTTCAACTGCCTCATCAGATTGGAAGCGTGCAAATCGCCCGACGCCTCCCCCGCTATCAAAAAATATTTCATAATCCTCTAAATGTAAATTAATTACCGCTATGCGGCGGAGTTATTTTTATCCAAAAATTGAAAGAATTTTTAAGAATTATAAGAATATTCTTTTCATTCTTTTCCCATTCTTTTCATTTATGGAGAAAAACAAAAAAATGGAACGGTAATTGCAAACTATTACCGTGTACAAAGGTAACAAATAATTGTTGCATTACAAAACTAAAAATTTATCGCTATGAAAATACGTCATATAATAGCCGGAGCATTGCTTTTTGTATTGCCGCAAATCGCAATGGCTCAGCAAGAAGACGAGCAGCGCACCATATTTCAGCGTCCCGAAGGCAAGGAGTGCGTGGATGTTGGATTTGAAGGCGGATTCACGATAGGCGGCGGTTCTGTCGATGGACGCGCCACCTTCAAGGGAAGCATCGAGGCTGGCGTCATCATCGGACACGGCGTGGAACTCGGACTCTACGGCAGCGGTTTCGTTACCGAAAGGGAGGCAGACAAGCAACTCGACAACGACAAATACCAATTTGACTGCGTGTCGGGCGGCGTGTTTGTAAAGCCAATCATCGCTTACAGGTCGCCGGTGCATATCTCCTTCCCTATAAAATTTGGCGTGGGCGAGGTTACGTACAGCGACGACGCTTGGGCTGATTACGACGATTATCATTATCGCAGCCGCAGCAACCGCGAAGACCACAGCGTGGTGTGCGAAGTGGAGCCCGGCGCAAGGGTGGAGCTCAATGTAACAAAAAATTTCCACATTTCGCTCGGCGTGTCGTACAAGGTTTTGCTCGGGCACGACCTCGAATATTACGACACCAAGACACCGATTGTCTCATCTGACGCCCTCAATTCGCTGTTCTACGGTGTAACATTCAGTTTCGGACAATTCTAAAAAAACTCTTTTTTATAACTCGACTTATATACTTGGGGCTGTCGCCGGCAGATTTTTTTTGACCGGTGGCGGCCTTTTTTGATAGAATTTTTGTTAACTTTGCCACCGATACCCAACAAAAACCGAACAAAGATGTCAAAACAAATATACATAATCATACTTTTGCTCATCCTGACTACGCCGCTCGCCGCGCAGGACGTCAGCAACATATTGCAATGCATTGAAAACCATCAGGTTATCACATTGTCAAATGGTTTCAGAGTACAGCTGGTAACAACCTCGCAATACCGCTACTGCAACGTGAGGCTCAGTGCTGACGTATCGTCGCTATCCGAAGGACCCAGCAAGGGCATCAAACAAGTAGTAGCGGCAATGACAGGCAGCACCCTCGCCGCCAATCAGGTGATGATAAAAAATATGGTGAGCCACGACAAGGCTCTCGACTCGCTGCTCAACTTTATGCACGAAGTGATGTACGGCAACAATCCCACATACGTAAACTTCGACGACTACAAGAAAAAACGCATCAAGTACCTCAAAGACAATGGCAACCCGCTCGACTTCATCGCCTCCGACATCATCGGTCAGCCTTACATCACCGCCGACGACCTCGCCAAAATCAACAAGAGCGACTATTTGAGTTACCGTCAACGCTGTTTCGCGCCCGACAAATGCCTGATAACAATAGTGGCGGACACCGACATCGAGTTTGTAAAGCCGTTGGTGGAAAAATACTTTGCCTCCACGCCCCGCTCCGACAACAAGGCGAAGCCCGAGCCTCTTGCCTTCAAGCCGCAAGATTTTGTGTACGCAATAGAGGAAGATTCGATGGCTACGGGATTCGACGCGGCGTTTATGGATTATTATCCCTGCGACAAGACCACCAAAAACTACGTGGTCAACGACCTCGTTTATTACATTATGTACGATTCGTTAGCCAGAAAAATAGACAGGATTTCGAGTTTCAAGTATGACGTCAATACCATAAATATGGACGGCAGCAACAACGACTTCTCGCAGTTTGCGACGCAACTCTTTGAACGGCGCAGCGAAAATTACGACGTGAGCGGCGGGCTGCAATCAGCCAAAGAACGCCTCATCAATTCTTTCCGTCAAGGGCTTCAACACCCAGCATACGCCGCCGAAATCGCGTCAAACCTGATATTGTACAATTTTCCCAAAAACTATTTCACCAACTACGAAAACACCATCAACGACGTTACCGCCGCCGATGCGCAGCAACACCTCAAAAACATCATTCAAAACGGCAGTTGCGTATTCGTAGTGAAAGGCGGCCACCGCTCGCTCTTCTGCACGCTCAACCGCATCGCCAAAGACCGTCAGGTGGATTTTGTTGACAGCAAGCAAAAACTCGTTGCAAGGATTCCCAAGGGGTTTGGCGCATACACAATACTCAACGCTTACGTGGAGACCACGGGCTTGAACAACCCGCCAAAAAATATGTCTGTAAACCTCCAATCGTTATACACATTCGACGACACATTGCAATACAAGGCGTTTGGACGCATACTCCGCAAGTCGCCCAATATGTACCGAATGGACAACAACATCCGCCGCGACGACACGGTGAGCCTGTTTCATTTTAAGGAAGTATATGACGGCGCAATAGGCGCAGATTCCACGATGATATACGGATTCACCGAACCCGACAGCGCACGCACCACTGTGTTGAGGCAAAAGGCGTCGTTCCCGCAAGAGTCTCATTATGACGAACTTGGCATACGTTACAAACATTTTTGCGATTACGACCTATTTCGGCAAGGATATTACAGGATAGACGTTACCGACGCGCTCGGCAATAGTTACAGCGACTATTACTCCGCCGAATCGGGTCTTAAATCCAAGTCGGTATGTTATGACAAGGACGGCAAGGCGGTCAAGGAAATCACCTTTGAATACGAGCGACTCGCCAAATACGTGATGCCCGTCAAAGTCGTTGAAACCTCCCCCGGACTCCGCATCGACATCACCCTCACCGATTACGACTTCTCAACACAGTTGAAAAAACAGGATTTCACGATAATATTGGACACCGGCAAGATGCGGAAAAGCAAGAAAAATTAAGGGATATGCAAAATTTCGGCAATATTTTTTGAAATTGCCGAAATTTTGCACAAATAGTATCAAAAGACTCACAGCGTACAACACCCAAACTTCACCTGCTCCAACGCCGCCATCAAACCTTGATAATCAAGAGTTTGCAGAGGCTGTTTCCCTGTGGCATAACTGCAAAAGTTAACTTTCTTGTCCCACGAAACGCTGCAAAAATCTTGCGGCGGAGTGCATTTCAATAGGCACGACGGACTTTGAAACGGTTTGCCGCCCGCAATCGTTGCCAACTGTTTGGGTGTAGGCGTATCGGAAAACCTTTGTGGAATCAGGATTATCTGTTTCGGCGTCAAAAAAGTAAGAAGGTGTCCATAAACTTGTTTGCAAACGTCTGTCTTATTGCTGTTAACAAGAAGATTAACGCCCGGAGTAATATCAGTCTTTGAAAGTTTTTCGAGCGTTTTAATTACCCTCGAAACTTCCGCTGCGTTGTCGGGGAAATGAATAGTGATGTGGATTTTGTCGGGCGGAGTTTCGATTACCTTTGCAAAAAACTTTTCGTCCTGCAACTTCAATCCGTTGGTAGTT
>JAFXMJ010000391.1 GCA_017530465.1 Bacteroidales bacterium | reverse complement strand
GGCCGACCTTTGGGAGCATCCTTACAAGCAGCTCATTGTCTGGAACGACGAATTGCAGGAGATAATTGGCGGCTACCGTTATATTGATTGTAGCAAAGACATCGTGTTCAAGGACGGGCAGCCCGAATTGTCCACGTCGGAGATTTTCAGGTTTTCGCAGAAGTTCATCGACGAATATATGCCCTACACCATAGAGCTTGGACGCAGTTTCGTGCAGCCCAAATTCCAGAGCCGCACCAATTTCAGGTTTTCGATATACGCCTTGGACAACCTCTGGGACGGTCTCGGCGCGATTTTCCGCCAAAACGAAGACCACGCCAAATATTTCTTCGGCAAGGTGACGATGTACACCACCTTCAATACCGAGGCGCGGGATATGATATTGACATTCCTTGATATCTATTTCCGTGACAATGAACGACTTGTAATGCCCAAAGAATCCATTGCTTTTGAGTACAAGCGCAATATGTTTGCCGGCGACGATTTCAAGGCTGATTACCGTATCCTCAATCAGACCGTTCGCTCGCTTGGCGAAAACATTCCCCCGCTCGTCAACGCCTATATGAACCTTTCGCCGACGATGAAAGTGTTTGGCACTGCCGTCAATCCATTTTTTGGCGGGGTGGAGGAGACCGGCATCCTCGTCAACGTCAATGATATTTTCCCCGAAAAACGCGAACGACACATCGACACTTACCAGATATGCTGAAAAAACTTGACATATTCCTCCTGAAATCCTATTTGGGACCGTTCATTGCCACGTTCTTCATCTCGGTGTTCGTGCTCTTGATGCAGTTTTTGTGGAAGTGGATTGACGACCTTGTGGGCAAAGGACTTGATTTTACGGTGATTGCGGAGTTGTTGTATTATGCTTCGATAAGCCTTATACCAATGGCGTTGCCGCTTGCGATACTATTGGCATCAATTATGACCTACGGCAACCTTGGCGAAAAATTTGAGCTTACTGCCATCAAGGCGGCGGGCATTTCGTTGCAGAGGGCGATGCTTCCGCTCACGATACTCACATTGATATTCAGTCTCGGCGCGTTTGTGATAGCCAACGACGTCATCCCATACGCCAACCTCAAAATGTCGGCGTTGATATGGTCGATACGCAATCAGCGTCCTGAGCTTAATATCAAGCCGTCTATCTTCAACAACGACATTGAGGACTTCTCCATCCGTATTTCGAGCAAAAACGAAAAGACCGGTATGATGTACGATTTTGTTGTCTATGACCATACCAAGGGCAAGGTCAACAATGTCTGCATCGTGGCTGATTCGGGCAGTATGAAGGTGACTGACGACGGTCGTTATATGATTGTAACACTTTACAGCGGTGTGCGTTACGAGGAGATGGACGACAAGAAGAAGACCAGTTTCCCGTACCAGAAGGACGAGTTTGGCGAGCAGTCGCTGGTGTTCAATCTTGCCGGATTCGATTTCAACAAGGCCGACGAGAGTGGCTTCAAGAATCGTTACCAGGTAATGAACGTGAGCGAGCTTGCGGTGAGCACCGACTCGTTGCAGCGCGACTTCCAGAAATACGCCAACGACCTCCACGAAAGCCTCACTACCACGTCATATTTCAGGCAGAGTAGTCACCGCGAGAAGGTGTACGCCGATTCGGTGAGGGCGGCTCGCGAGCACAAGTCGCAGTACAATTCGCGGCGCACGGGCGTTACTGTGTCTTACACGTTGACCCCTGATTCTGCATACGCCGCCGAGGATTCGGTCATTAGGCTCAAAATAGCGCATTTCCGTGATTCCATCTACAATACCGCCTACAATATCAACCCCGCCGACGTCAAGCCGGTGGCAAAGCTCGACAGTCTTTTTGATACGATGACCAAGGCAGAGAGGCAGAGGGTGATTTCCCGCGTCAAGGAGTACGCCACGCAGATTAATACTACCGTAGTGCGCGAGGCAGACGAACTTGCGGCGCGTCAGAAGACCATTGCCCGCTACCGCAACGCCTGGCATCAGAAGTTTACATTGTCGGTGGCGTGCATCATTTTCTTCTTCATCGGTGCGCCCCTCGGTGCAATCATCCGCAAGGGCGGTTTCGGACTTCCAATTGTGGTGAGCGTTGTGGTATTCCTGATATACTATCTGATTTCCACCGCCGGTATGAAAATGTCGCGTGAGGGACTTTGGGAGCCGTGGCAGGGTATGTGGATTAGTACGATAGTAATCCTGCCGCTCGGCGTGTTCTTTACGTATAAGGCCACTGTGGATGCGCAGCTCTTCAACAAGGAGGCGTGGATGAAGGCGTTTGATACGGTAATCAAATTCTTCCGCAGGAAGAAATCGTAGGGGCGTAGCTTGGCTACGTCCGTATTTATTAATTGTTTTATTTGTTAATTGTTTTATTAAATTTAATTGTTTTTTATTGATAATGAATACAATACAAGAGGCAATCGAAGAATTTGCCAAAGGAAACATAATAATTGTGGTGGACGACGAAGACCGCGAGAATGAGGGCGACTTCATCACCGCCGCAGAGACCATCACCGAGGAGAAAATCAATTTTATGCTCCAAAATGGCCGTGGTGTTTTGTGCGCTCCGATTACCATTTCGCGTGCCAACGAGCTCAAACTCTCGCATCAGGTAGCTGACAATACGTCGATACTTGGCACGCCGTTCACTGTTACGGTTGACAAGATAGAAGGCTGTACCACAGGCGTTTCTGTGCACGACAGGACGGCGACCATCAAGGCATTGGCGGATACCAAGTCTATTCCTGAAACTTTTGCGCGTCCGGGTCATATCAATCCGCTCTACGCGCAAGACAGGGGCGTACTTCGCCGTGCCGGACATACTGAGGCGGCTGTGGATTTCGCACGGCTTGCGGGTCTGTATCCGGCTGCCGCGTTGATTGAAATCCTCAACGAGGACGGCACTATGGCAAGGTTGCCGCAGTTGGAGGAGGTCGCCAAGAAGTATAATATGAAAATTGTGACTATCAAGGATTTGATTGCCTACCGCCTGAAATCCGAGACCACCGTTGAGCGCGGCCCCGAAGTGATGATGCCCACCAAATACGGACAGTTTAAGATGACTGTTTTCCGTCAGTTGAGCAATGGCCTCGAACATTCGGCACTTGTCAAGGGCACTTGGGAGCCCGACGAGCCAATCCTCGTGCGCGTACATTCGTCGTGCGCTACGGGCGACATTTTTGGTAGTTTCCGTTGCGACTGCGGCGACCAGCTCCACACCGCAATGCAGCAGATTGACAAGGCTGGCAAGGGCATCCTCCTCTATATGAACCAGGAAGGCAGGGGCATTGGTTTGTTCAACAAAATCAAGGCTTACAAACTCCAAGAAGAAGGTATGGACACTGTGGATGCCAATGTGCATCTTGGTTTCGACCCCGACGAGAGGGATTATGGCGTTGGCGCGGAAATCCTCCGTCAGCTTGGTGTTCGCAAGATGAGGCTCTTGACCAACAATCCCGTCAAGCGTGTCGGCTTGGAGAGTTTCGGCCTCGAAATCATCGAGAATGTCCCCATCGAAATCCCCACCAACAGCTTCAACCAGCGTTATATGATGACCAAGCGCGACCGTATGGGTCATATCTTGAAAAACCTTAAATAACAGCCGCTCACACAATATTTTTTAAGAAACAATTGTTTTATTATTGACTACGACCGCCAGACGGCGGTCTTTTTTGACCAAATAATTAAAAGAATTTGGAAAGAATGGAAAGAAATTTTGTTGGTATTCTTTTAATTCTTTATAATTCTTGGAATTTTTGGATAAAGATAACAACGTCGTAAGGCGTTGCTAATAACAATTTTACGGATTTACAAAAATGAAACACTTTGTAGCCATTGTATTGGCGGTAATAATGACGGTGACGGCGGCTTTTGCGCAGGACGACATAAAGGTGAAGGGTATGAAAAACCTTCCTAACCACGATATGAAGACGTGGCATTTTGGCTTTACGCTCGGCACCACAAATATGGGTTTTAGGGTGGAGAAGGCGGACGAGTTTATGCAGCAGCACGACATCTACGGCATCGACGCCAAAAAATATACAGGATTCCACATTGGTCCTATCGCCAATCTAAGACTCAATAAGTATATGGATCTCAGGATGCTGTTTGACCTTTCGTTCAATCAGCGCGACCTCATATATTATGAGATTAAGGAGAGCAAAAAGACCGAGGTCAAAAACATCGAGCAGCGCACTATGCAGATACGCAGCACAATGCTCGAATTCCCTGTGATGATTAAGTACAAGGCGGAGCGCATCACCAACTTCTCGCCGTACATTGTGGCTGGTGGCAATTTCCGTTACGACCTCACCGGCGGCAAAAATTCTGAGGACGATGAGGCGGTTTGTCTTGAAAAGATTGACCCGTGCGTCACCTTCGGCGGCGGCGCGGATTTCTATATGCCGTATTTCAAATTTTCAGTGGAGGTGCGTTACAGCCTTGGCATCCTCGATACCGTCAAGCGCAACGGCGGCAAGTACGACGGCTGCATCAAAAGTCTGAAATCCAATACGATTACCGTGTCGTTCCATTTTGAGTAAAAAACTATCTGATTTCCCCGTATTTTTGCTATCTTTGCGCCGTCAAATCATTAGGTTATGAGAAGAATATTATTATTGCTGCTAATTGCCATTACGACGGTGCTTGCCGCCACGGCGCAAAACAATCAGCAGGTTCACAAGATAGAAATTGTCAAT
>JAFXMJ010000390.1 GCA_017530465.1 Bacteroidales bacterium | reverse complement strand
TGGCACCAATCTGGCTGAGCGGGAAGAGGATTTTGGCGCGTTGAACAATCGACGGCGCACCCTTCTCGTCAAGGAACGACACAAGAGCCTCGCCAGTTTCGAGATTCTGAATAGCTTCTTCTGTCTTGAATGCCGGATTCTCGCGGAACGATTCTGCGGCTGCCTTCACGGTCTTCTTGTCTTTGGGCGTATAGGCACGGAGTGCGTGCTGAACACGGTTGCCGAGCTGACCGAGAATTGCATCGGGAATGTCGGAAGGACTTTGCGAAATGAAATAGATGCCCACGCCTTTGCTTCGGATAAGGCGCACCACCTGTTCGATTTTGTCAACCATTGCCTTAGACGTATCGTCAAAGAGCATGTGAGCCTCGTCAAAGAAGAATACCAACTTGGGCAACGGCATATCGCCCACCTCAGGCAATGTGGCGTAGAGTTCGCTCATCAGCCAAAGGAGGAATGTGGAATAGAGTTTGGGCTGGAGCATCAACTTGTCGGCGGCGAGTACATTCATAATGCCCTTGCCCCCCTCGGTGGACAGAAGATCCTGAATGTCAAACGACGGCTCGCCAAAAAACTTGTCCGCGCCTTGGTTTTCGAGGGCGAGGAGCGACCTCTGGATTGCACCAACGCTCTGCGCAGAAATGTTGCCGTACTGAGTGGTAAACTCGGCGGCATTTTTTGCAACATAATCCAGCATCGAACGGAGATCCTTCATATCTATAAGGAGCAGCTGCTTGTCGTCGGCAATACGGAACACAATGTGAAGTATGCCCGCCTGAGTTTCGTTGAGATTGAGCAGACGTGCAAGCATATCTGGTCCCATCTGCGAAACCGTGCTGCGCATCGGGTGTCCCTGCTCGCCAAACACATCAAAAAACCTCACTGGACAGCTCTGAAACTGCGGCGTCTCCATCCCAAACTCCGCAATGCGCTTCTCGATGAATCCCGACAACTTGCCCACCTGCGAGATGCCCGACAAGTCGCCCTTCATATCAGCCATAAAACACGGCACGCCGGCCTGACAGAATGTTTCCGCCAATACTTGCAATGTCACCGTCTTGCCTGTGCCCGTAGCACCAGCAATGAGACCGTGCCTGTTGGCCATCTTGCCGACAATGCTAATCGGCCCGTCCTGACCGTGGGCTATGTAAAGCCCGTTATTTTGTGTAAACATATATTGCTATATTTTTAATGATTGTTACTTATCAAAAACCGCAACAAGGTAAAGATAATTTTTTAAACCAACAAATTTTTTTTACACATTCAGCCATTCCACGGAATATCCCTACACCTTATAATATACTATCATTTTGTCATCCGACCTCTCCGGCGCGTAGCAGAAGCCCTCGAATGTGAAATTTTTCAAATCCTCTATGTCGTTCACACGGTTTTGAGCGATGTACTCCACAAGATTAGCCCTAAGTCTATTGAGCCGCCAGCTCGAAGTGCAGTGGAGATTGCCAGTGCTTGCAATTTCCATAAACGAAACTTCATATACATCAGCCTTGATTTGACTGAAATCAATCTCACGGCGCGGTACAGCCGCCATCAGGTTTACAATCTGAGTCTCGCCACGGCTTTCGATGTAATTTTTCACGAAGGCAGTAAGGCAATTTTTCCAAAATTCGGTGATGCGCCTGCCACGCACGGTATGCAGGATAGTGTCGGGCGGCAATACATACGACCCCACCACGTCGCACGGTCGCAAAAATCCATAAAGGCTCGATATGATGCCGAGATGCTCCTGAATAAAATCAAAATCTTTCGCGCTCCACGCCAGCAATTCCACACCGCGCACAAAATCCTCCATACAAGAGATGGCGGGGAAACCCTTGCCGGACTCAGTGTTTTGATCAAATTTTGTATAAAAAACCTTTGCATTTTCAGCCGTACCGTAAGTGCAGTCGAGTATTTTCACCAATTGGTCTGGAGTTTTGTTTTTGAGTATGTCAACAATAATACGCGCATCGTCGAGCATTTGCGGCGATGTCTTAGTCTTGATTTTGCACTTAGGGACGTTGTCAGGCGCGGCTGCCTTGGCCGGCGAAATCAGAGTAAACATTTTTTCATTAAGGTTTTGAATGTATATTTTTCGTTGCAAATATAAATAATTTTCTTATTTTGTAAAATTATTTTTTTATTGGACATACAATAATAAAATTTAACATAAAAAATTTTGCAAAAAGTTGTTAACTCCAAAACAAATCAATAAATTTGCACTGTCATTAAAAAACAAAAAATTTATATCAACTATGAAACTTACACGCTTTATTCCCGTAGTTGCACTTGCAACTCTCGCTATGCTTGCATCTTGCAAGTCTGGCAACAAGAATGACGCTGCTGCCAACGAAGGCGCAGCCACCACTACTGAGGCAGCCACCGCAGCTCCCGCTAAGTCGGCTGACGAAATCGCACTCGAGAAGGCTACCACCCTCAAGGGCTGGATCAAGGCTATCGCTGGCGACATCGTTACCATCGTGGATGCCAACGGCAACGAGACCCAGGTAAAGGTCGTTAACGCTTACGACGAACTCATCGAAGGTGCTCCCATCGAGGTTAAGTACATCGACGACAACGGTACTAAGAAGACCGCTACCGACAACAACAAGTCTCTCACACTTTCTCAGAACTTCAAGAAGCTCCTCGGCAAGTGGACTACCGAAGGCGACAAGATTGCCTTCGAGCTTCGCAAGAGCGGCAAGGTAAAATCTACCCAGACCGGCCTCAAGTCGTGGAGGGTTGTTGATGACAAGACAATCGAGTTCGAAATCGGCGACAACGTGTTCGACAAGTGGACTGTTGAAACCCTCGAAGACAACAAACTCGTCCTCAAGCATGGCGACGGTGCTGATGCTCCCAAGATTGACATGTCTCGCAAGGATAGCAATCGTGAGTAATTGCATCAACTAACAATAACACAATAAAAAAAGTTCCGCTTTCTATGAAAACGGAACTTTTTTTTGTGATACAATTCCAAGCATTGTTATTATGCAATGCCAGCATCCTTACGAGCCTGATTGAAAATAGCGTCAAGTTCGCTTGCTGTGCTGACTACCTTTTCGCCTTCCTCGTTCTCCATAAGTTTGAAGGTGAGCTTGTTTGCGCTCTCCTCGCCGAATGCGCCGTCAGACTCTGCGCCTACGTACTCCTGCAAAGCCTTGATGGTCTTGGGACCGAGCTTGCCGTCCACGCTGAGTTTGGGATCTGCGCCCTGCTGATTGAGGAATGCCTGCAAAGCGGTTACAGTCTTAGGGCCAATCATGCCGTCGGCCTTGACACCTATCTTGTCCTGGAGTTTCTTGATGGTCTCCACGTCCAAGTCGAAAATCGATTTGATTTCTGCCATTGTTGTATGAGTTTAATGTGTTAGTATTTTTTCAAAACGCTAATTTACATCTTTTTTTCAAATATGTGCATTTTTTTTCAACTTTTTTTTTCGACAACAACTATGCAACCACGCAAGTAGTTATGTTACAAAAAGTTATTGCACAAAAAAATCTGGATTTTTTTCAAAAGCCGTACCCACAACGGCGATGTCCGCGCCCGCATAGAACGCCTTTGTGATGTCAGACATTGATTTCATTCCGCCGCCCACCATTATCGACGACTTGCACACCGACGCTACGGCGCGTATTGTGTCGTGCGGCACGGGGCGTTTGGCACCGCTGCCGGCTTCGAGGTAGATGTTTTTCATACCAATCTGTTCGCCAGCGAGGGCTGTGGCAACAGCAAGATCCACCTTGCTCGCGGGAATCGGCATCGTGTTGCTCACGTATTGCACCGAAGTCACCGACCCGCCGTCGATAAGTATGTATGCCGTCGATATAACCTCTATGCCCGATTTATGGATTTGGTACGCCGACTTGACGTGTTCGCCAATGAGATACTCAGGGTTGCGGCCCGATACAAGGCTCAATAGCAAAAGCGCGTCGGCATTGTTGCATAGCTGATTGCCACTGCCCGGGAATAGTATCACAGGCTTTTGTGTCGCGGTCTTGATAGCTGCCACCGTATCAGCAACCGACGACGACACAAGGCTACCGCCCACCATTATGAAATC
>JAFXMJ010000389.1 GCA_017530465.1 Bacteroidales bacterium | reverse complement strand
GGCTGGTCAACTGAGAAAGGTGGCGCAGTGTTGACATCCTTCAAGGCAGAGCAAGACACTACCCTCTACGCAGTATGGGAGGAGAACAAGGAGTAAGAAATTATAAAGTTGCAATTGACAATAATCATAAAAGGCGCAAATCGAAATCAATGATTTGCGTCTTTTATTAAATACAATCACACTATGAAAAAAATATTTGCATTAATGATGGTTTTGATGCTGGGTGGCGTTGCTTTCATTTCCTGTGGCGACGAAGATGACGAAACCACACAGAACAACAACCAGAACGACTCAATTCCAAACAAACCCAACAATGATGACAAACCGCTCAAGGCGTACTTTACTGCAAGCCCGAAGAAGCAGACAGAGCCAAGCATGAACGTTGTCATCTATCCCGACTCTGTTGCGAACGACGAGGTAGTTTACGCATGGAATTTTGGCGATGGAATAGGTGAGGTTTGGATGGACAACACCGAGTATCAGAATTCATTCTTATCCCCACTCCGCCCATATCGCTACAGCAACCCACTCGATATGATGGCCTCGCTCCGTACACAATAAACCTTAGCGATGGTTTGATGTACCACGATGTTGCAAAGTGGGATATCAAGTTGTTAGAAAACAATACGACCACACCAGAGGCAACTATTGAGGTAAAGGCTGGTGATATGATGCATTACACCTTCAATAATCCGGGCTTGTACCTCCTCGAACTCTCTGCGTCTGGTCCAGGCGTGGAAGGCTTTAAATATATGAGGACAGACACTGTTTCGGTACGTTAGACCCAACATTCCACACTATATAATAACAAAAGGCGCAAATCCATACATTGGTTTGCCTTTTTTGGAGTGCGGGCATCTTGCCCGCTTAAATTTATTGGAGGCATCCTGCCCGCGATTTTATCATTTTACAAATTCTCCAATACAAATCTTATAAACTTCCCATACAAATACCTCGTCGTATTGCCGCCGTAGATGCCGTGGTTTTTGTTGGTGAATTGCATCATCTCAAAATCCTTGTCGGCTTGCACGAGGGCTTCGGCGAATACCATTGCGTTTTGGGGGTGAACATTGTCGTCCGCGCTGCCAAATGCCAATAATAGTTTGCCTTGGAGTTCGCTGGCGTATTTGAGGGGGGCGTTGTCCTTGTAGCCCTTGACGTTTTGCTGGGGCAGACCCATATAACGCTCGGTGTAGATGTTGTCGTAATACTCCCAGCTCGTTACAGGTGCGATGGCGACGCCGAGTTTGTAAAGTCCCGGTGCGCGTGTCAGCAGGCTCAATGACATAAATCCGCCGTAGCTCCATCCCCAGATGCCGATGCGCGAGCCGTCGATGTATGGTTGCGAGGCAAGATACTTATTGAAATCCGCCAAATCCTGTGTCTCAAGGTTGCCGAGCTGTCCGTAGGTGCATTTGCGGAATTTTTCGCCCTTGCGGCCCGTGCCGCGTGTGTCGGTGCTTGCCACGATGACGCCTTTTTGCGCGAGGAGGTTGTGCCAGTTAAATTCAAATTCGTCGTTGACGTAGTTGGAATTAGGGCCGTTGTATCCGACTACGAGTACAGGGTATTTCTTGGTGGAGTCGAAGTCGGGCGGCAGTACCATATATGCGTTCAGGCGGTCGCCGTGCGGATTCTTCCATTCAAAAAATCTCTTGTTGATGCCACCGTAAGATTCGAGGCGGGTGCGGAGTTGTTGGTTGTCGAGCACGGTGCGGATGGTCTTGCCGGTATTGTCGCAGACGGTGACAGTGCGCGGGGTTTTCGAATTGCTGAAGAAATTGAGGTAATACTTGAAATTCTTAGAAAACTGCGGGCTGTTGGTGCCGTTTTGCGTGGAGAGTTTGCGGCGGTTTTTGCCATTGATGTCCACCGAATACACCGCAATCTGTGTGGTATTGTCGCCTACCGCAGAAAAATATACTTTCTTCTCGGCGGGATCGGTGCCGTAATATTCTGTCACTTCCTTGTCGCCCAAAGTTACGGCGTTGATTAGTTTGCCGTCCATGCCGTAGCGGTAGATGTTGCGGTAGCCGTCCTGCTCCGATTGGATGAGGAACGATTTGCCGTCTTTGAGGTAAGTGACGCTTTTTACAACGTCTTCCTCTATGTATTGCGGCTCCTGCATCGTGAAGAATGTCTTTGTAGTGCCGGTCTTGGTGTCGTAGGAGAGGAGGTCGAGGCGGTTTTGGAGGCGGTTCATGCGCGATATTGCCAATACTCCGTCCTGCTTGGTCCATTGGATTTTTGGGACGTAGATGTCGGTCTCCGTGCCAAGGTCTGCCGTGGTGGTCTTGCCGGTTGCAAATTCATATACGTGCACAGACACCTTTGAATTGTCTTCGCCGACTTTTGGGTATTTGTATTCGTAGTTAATAGGATAGTTGGCTTGCGGATTGTAATCGTCGGTCAGAAAGGAATAATATTGCAGAGTGTAGCTCTTGACATCGCTCTCGTCGTATTTGATGTACGCGAGGTACTTGCCGTCGGGCGAAAATTCGTAGCATTTGTCAATCGCGAACTCCTCCTCATATACCCAGTCGGGCACGCCGTTGAGTATGTGGTTGATGCTGCCGTCGGTGGTGACTATGGTTTCAATATGTGTGTTGAGGTCGAGGACGCGGATGTTGTTGCCAACTACGTAATCTGCCATCTTGCCGTCGGGCGATAGCGACGCCATGCGCTGCATCGAGCCGGGCAGGGGAGTGGTGCGGCGTGTCGCGATGTCATAGACTTTGTAATCCGCAAAAAACGAGTGTCGGTAGAGGCTCGTTTCGTTGCTGTAAAACAGCACTTTGCTGCCGTCGTCGTTGATGGTGTAGCCGTCAGCCATTACGGGTATGTCTATTGCGCTGAAATTGATTACGGTGTCGATGATTTCGCCGGTCTTGTACGAATAGCGGATTACTTGGTTGCCGGTGAGGGTGGTGTAGCTCTCGCCGTCCTTCATAGAGACGATGCCGCGCACCGTGCGGGCTGAATAATAGCCGTACAGGTATTCTGTTAATGTGATTTCTTTGTATTGCGCCGTCAATGTGTTGATTCCCAACAATATGGCGGCTGCGGTCAAGATAAAGTGTTTCATTGGTGATTGGGTATAATTAAAAAATGCATAATGCATAATTAGTCTTCCGCCGGATGGCAATTATGCATTATGCATTATGAATTATGAATTATGCATTACTAATGTCCCTTTTCTGATATGTATTTGATACGCATCAGGCGGAGTTCTTCTTCCGTCCAGTCGTCTTCGCCGAGTTCGTTCATGGCGTCGTCGATGGATTCGGTCTCGGCGTGGTCGAAGTAGTCGTAGGCGTCCTGTTGACGCTCTTCGTCGATGACGCGGTCTATGAAGTAGTCGAGGTTGAGTTTTGTGCCGGAATTGATGATTGATTCTATCTCCGACAATAGTTCGTCCATCTCGATTTGCTTGGCTTCGCAGATGTCTTCGAGGTCTATTTTGCGGTCGATGCTTTGGATGATATACACCTTGTTGCCCGATTTGCTGACTACCGACTTTACAATCATGTCTTGCGGACGTTCGATTTCCTTCTCCTGGACGTAACGCTTGATGAGCTCCACGAATTCCTTGCCAAATTTTTGCGCCTTGCCCTGACCTACGCCCACTATCTGTTTGAGTTCGTCGATGGTGATGGGATATTGCACCGCCATGTCTTCGAGCGATGGGTCTTGGAAGATTACGAATGGCGGCACGTTGCGCTGCTTGGAGACTTTTTTGCGGAGGTCTTTGAGCATCTTGAAGAGTTCGGGGTCTGACGCTCCGCCGTTCATTGAGTGCGGCACAGCCTGTTCGTCATCGTCCTCGTCGTTTTCGTAGTCGTGATTTCTGGTAAGCTCGATTTCGTAGGGCTTTTTCATGTAGTCCTTGCCCTCCTTGGTGATTTTGAGCGTGCCGTAGTTTTCGATGTCTTTGGAGAGGAACCCATGCACGAGAGCCTGGCGCAGCACTGCGTTCCAGAAATTCTCGTCGCCGTCGTCCTCGCCGCAGCCAAAGATGTCGAGCTTGTGATGCTTGTAGGTCTTCACCTGCGAATCTGCCTCGCCGGCGAGCACCTTGGCAACGTGTTCGGTCT
>JAFXMJ010000388.1 GCA_017530465.1 Bacteroidales bacterium | reverse complement strand
GAATACATATTGCCAATTACCAAAGTGTTGATTATCAAATGCAAAGAGGCGGAAGCCTTGCTCAAAATCAAGATTCAGACGGCGCAAGAGATGCACGATGCCGCCTTGAAATTTTTGGATTTTGGTGTCCAGACGGTATTGTTGCAGGGCGGTCATTGTGCGAAAGGAATTTTGACTGATATTTATGTTGATTCTCAGGATGTTAATGAGCCGGTGTTTTTCACGTCGAGCGACACTTCGGGTTGGAATTTTCACGGCGTTGGTGGAACATTGTCGTCAGCGGTTGCAACTTTTTTGGCGAGCGGCGAGCCAGTGCAAATTGCCGTCAAAAAAGCCCACGATTATATCCGCAATCTTGTAGTTTATTCTGTCGCCGTGGATGCCGACAATATTATCCAGCATTTCCGCAATAAAAATGTAAGTGGCAGACACGTTGAGATTTACAACAAGATGATGTCGCTCGTTGCCGCGCATTATGTGGAGGCAAAAGACGTTAATTTTTACGCCGAAAAACTCAATATCACCCCGCGTTATCTGTCGGGCGTCATTGCAAAGGTCGTCAACGAATCGCCCAAACAATTGATTGACAATTATATTACCAAAGAGATAGAAGAAACTTTGCTATCGACGTCGCTGTCGCTTCAAGAGGTTGCGTACAAGTTTGGTTTTGTGTCTCAGGCAGCATTTTGCAAGTTTTTTATGAGGCAGAAAGGCGTCTCGGCAAAGGAGTTTCGGAAGAAATCTATCTAAAACCTCTCCAAAAATTTCCCTTTTCGGAACAGAAATTTTGTACATATTTTTGCCCTTCCTACTTTTGCAGCGTAAAAATAAAACAATAAAATAATAAAGCAAAAAATGGAAGACAGGCCAACTCTTAACAGGAATCTCGCCCAGATGTTGAAGGGCGGTGTGATTATGGACGTTACGACGCCCGAACAGGCAAAAATCGCCGAGGCTGCGGGCGCGTGTGCAGTGATGGCGTTGGAAAAAATTCCCGCCGACATCCGTGCCGCTGGTGGCGTGGCAAGAATGAGCGACCCAAAGATGATTAAGTCGATTCAAGCGGCGGTAACAATCCCTGTAATGGCAAAATGTAGGATTGGTCATTTCGTTGAGGCTCAGATACTTGAAGCCATCGAAATCGACTACATTGACGAATCGGAGGTGCTTTCGCCCGCCGATGATGTCTATCACATCGACAAGCGCAAATTCAACGTGCCGTTTGTATGTGGCGCGAAGGATCTTGGCGAGGCTCTGCGCCGCATCAACGAGGGCGCGACGATGATACGCACCAAGGGCGAACCCGGTACGGGCGACGTTATTCAGGCGGTAAGGCATTTGCGCCTGATGCAGAGCGAGATACGACATCTTACATCGCTCTCCGAAGACGAACTCTACGAGGCTGCCAAGCAACTCCGCGTACCGTTTGAGTTGGTGAAATTTGTACACGAAAACGGCAAATTGCCCGTGGTGAATTTTGCGGCGGGCGGCGTTGCAACTCCGGCGGATGCGGCTCTGATGATGCAACTCGGCGCGGAAGGCGTGTTTGTGGGCAGCGGAATTTTCAAGTCGGGCAACCCCGAAAAACGTGCTCAGGCTATCGTGAAGGCTGTTACCAACTACGACAACCCAAAAATCGTTGCCGAACTTTCGGAGGATTTGGGCGGTGCGATGGTAGGCATCAACGAGGACGAAATCAAACTTCTAATGGCTGAACGTGGAAAATGAGAATTGCAATTTTAGCACTCCAAGGGGCATTTGAGGAACACCGCCAAATGCTCCTTAAATACGGAGTGGAGAGTTTTCTTGTGCGCACACTCGCTGATTATCAGCAGCCAAAAGACGCACTAATAATCCCTGGCGGCGAAAGTACCACGATGCTAAAACTGTTGAAAGACTTGTCGCTTTTTGATGTTGTGAAAAACGACATCGAAGCCGGACTGCCAGTTTTTGGAACGTGTGCGGGACTTATCATGCTTGACGACAAGCATTTAGGCACGATGAATATCGAGGTCAAGCGCAATGCTTACGGTAGGCAACTTGGCAGTTTCGCGACGGAAGGCGATTTTGACGGCATCGACCACAAAATCCCGATGACTTTTATCCGTGCGCCATATATCGAAAAGGTGGGCGATGGCGTGGAGGTTTTGTCGGTAGTGGACGGCAATATCGTGGCGGCAAGACAAGGAAATCAGTTAGTTACGGCGTTCCATCCCGAATTGAACGAAGATTTTGGTGTTTACGAATATTTTTTTAGTATCTTTGCGGCGTAATTATGAAAATTGATGTTAACCATTACGCCCACAGAAGCCGAAAGAATTTTCGCCGCCGACAATGCCGATGCCGACGTGCGAGGGCTTGCTTTGCGGTTGAAGGAAGGGGCGGATTTTCGTCCAAAATTTGTGTTGCAGCAGATTGCAGGACGGCAAATGATGAGGCGAAAAATGCCGCTTTGGGCATCTAATCCCGAC
The DNA here is from genome assembly GCA_017530465.1 of Bacteroidales bacterium. GTDB lineage: Bacteria > Bacteroidota > Bacteroidia > Bacteroidales > UBA3824 > UBA3824. The sequence continues at coordinate 1,179 of JAFXMJ010000388.1, read as the reverse complement.
ATTGTTTTTCCCGTGCATCTATCTGTGGAACAGTGTTCTTCGGAGTTTACGTCAAATTATAAACGCGGAATTTTGGAGCGGCTTTGCAAGGATTTCTATGGCAAAAAATTTGCAGATTTGACGGGCGGTTTTGGTGTGGATTTTTCGGTGATGTCGCGTGGATTTTCGCAGGCGTTTTATGTTGAACGAAACGAGGAACTTTGCGAAAGTGCGCGACATAATTTTGCGGCGTTAAAACTACAAAATTGTGAAGTAATCAATGGCGACGGGGTGGATTTTTTGCGCGGATTTGACGCCAATAATAATGGTAGATTTGGCGCAATTTTCATCGACCCGGCGCGGCGAAATAATGCGGGCGGCAAGACTGTTCATATTGCTGATTGCGAGCCTAATGTGATTGATTTTCAGGATGTTTTGATTGAAAAATCTGACATCATAATCATAAAACTTTCGCCGATGCTCGACATAGCCGAATGTCTGTTGCGATTGAAAAACATTGACGAAATCCACGTTGTAGCATCAGACGGCGAATGTAAGGAAATTTTGGTTGTTATTTCCGCACATTGTAATAATACGGAGCCGAGGATTTTTGCCGTCAACAACAATCAGATTTTCAGTTTCTTAAAGAGCGAAGAACATGATTGCATCGCTCAAAATGTCGCAAGCGTAAAAGAAGGCATGTTCCTCTACGAACCTAATGCTGCGATAATGAAAGCCGCGCCATTCAGGTTGGTTGCAAGCCGTTATAATCTCTTGAAAATAAGCAAGAACAGTCATCTTTATGTTTCAGAAAATGTGGTGTCGGAGGATTTTCCGGGGCGGGTGTTCAAGATTGAAAAAATTGGAACGACGAAAGATTTTAAGCACATTGACAAGGCTAATATCACCGTCCGCAATTTTCCAATTAAAGCCGATGAACTCCGTAAAAAACTGAAAATAAAGGATGGAGGTGATATTTATATTTTTGCGACGACACTGGCAGATGGGCGTAAGGTGCTGATTGAAACACACAAATTGTTGTCAATTACTCAAAAAAATTCACGGTAATTTAAAAATAATTTTGTCCAAAAACCACTACCTTTGCAGAAAATTTTTTGAGCAAATGAAAAACGAAAATAGGCGCAGTTCCTTTGGGGGCAGCATAGGATTTGTATTGGCGGCGGCGGGCAGTGCCGTCGG
>JAFXMJ010000387.1 GCA_017530465.1 Bacteroidales bacterium | reverse complement strand
GTTTAGGTGGATGCGATTGGAGGCGTTCCTCATCGAAAACTCCGCCCTCCCAATGCCCGTCCTCGGCGAAAAACTCGTCCAGACCATCTCCCAATGGCAGGGCGACTCCGAACAGGTGGACGATATGACAATGATTGGCATCCGCATCTCGTAAGGACGCGGCGCGCCGCGTCCATCCCCCCAAAAAAATTCCGCAAAATCCTCCTCAATCCCAAAAAAATTCATTACCTTTGCGCCGATTATTGTATAACGCAAATATTACAATGAAAACGCTCAAAAAATACACAGGAGTATTAATATTAGCTATGGCAAGTGCTTGCAACTCAGGAATCAACGCACCAGAAGCCGAAAAAATACCAAAGGAGTTTTCGGAATTTGGCAACACAAGGATAGACAATTATTATTGGATGAACGAGAGGAAGAATCCAAAGGTGATGAGTTATCTTAAAGAAGAAAACGACTATACCGACGCTAAGTTTCTGAAACCCACGGCGTTGTTGTCCAAGAAAGTTGCCGCCGAAATCAAGAGCCGCTTCGTGGAAGAAGACAGCACCGTCCCGTACCTCGAAAACCAATATTATTACGTTACGCGCTACGAGAAGGGAAAGGACTACGAAATATTATGCCGCCGTTACAACAGCCCCGACTCCACTGAGGAGGTGCTGCTCGATGTCAACGAACTCGCCGAAGGACACGACTACTTCGACGTGGGCGAAGTCTGCGTCAGCCCCAACAACAAGGTAATTGCTTACAGCGTGGACACCGTGAGCCGCCGCAAATACGAAATCCGTTTCATCGACCTCGTCTCCGGCAAGCCCAAAAACGACGTCATACCCAATACTGCCAACGGACTGGTGTTTGCAAACGATTCGCGCACGATTTTCTATGTTGGCAAGGAGACCAACACTCTCCGCGCATCCAAGATTTTCAGGCACGTAGTCGGCAGCGATTGCAGCAGCGACAAGGAGATTTTTTATGAGGACGACCCAACCTTCGACCTCGACGTATGTCGCAGTCAGACAGACGATTGGATTATAATCAGCCATTCGAGCAGCACGTCGTCGGAAGCAAGGCTCATCCCAACCAACGCCCCGTACAAAGATCCGGTCATCTTCCGCAAACGCGAGAAAAACCTCGAATATTCCATCGACCACTGCAACGGTACGTTCTACATACTCACCAACGAGAACGCCAAAAACTTCTGCATAATGACTTGCGACTCTGTAAGTTACAACAACAACTGGAAAGTCCTCATACCTCACGACGAGAAGGTCTTGATCAATGGTTTTACGGTGTTTGACGACTATCTTGTGCTTGAAGAAATGCGCGAAGGCCTTGTTTGCTTCGAGGTGATGGACTTGAAAACCAAGGAACGCCACCTGATAGATTTTGGTCAGGAGGCATATTCGGCGTGGACGGAGGACAACCCCGAACACGATTCCAAGGTGTTCAGATACGGATATTCGAGTTTCAACACGCCGCCGTCGGTAATCGAGTACGACCTCGCAACACGCGAAAAACGTGTCCTCAAAGAACAAGTCGTCCCCGGCTTCGACAAGAGTAAATACGAAGTCAAGCGCGTGATGGTAACGGTGCGCGACAATACCAAAGTGCCTGTTACACTGCTGTATAAGAAGGACATCGACCTCCACGGCAACAATAATCTCCTCCAATACGCTTACGGCTCTTACGGTTCGTCGGAGGAAGACGGCTATTGGGCGTCGATATTCAGCCTCGTTGACAGGGGATTCGTCTTTGCCCTCGCACACGTGCGCGGCGGCAGCGAGATGGGTCGCCAATGGTACGAAGACGGCAAATTGTTGAAGAAGATGAACACCTTCAACGATTTTATCGACGTAACTAAATACTTGATAGACAGCGGCATAACCTCGCCCAATAAAATGTATGCTATGGGTGGTTCGGCAGGCGGATTGCTAATGGGCGCAGTCTCCAATATGGCTCCCGAACTCTACAACGGAATCGTTGCGCAAGTGCCTTTCGTTGACGTAGTTACAACGATGTTGGACGAATCCATCCCGCTCACCACAGGCGAATACGACGAATGGGGCAACCCCAACGAGGAGCAATATTATAAGTATATGCTCTCTTATTCGCCCTACGACAATGTTGAAGAAAAAGACTATCCGGCGATGCTCGTTACCACGGGACTCCACGATTCGCAAGTGCAGTATTGGGAGCCCGCCAAGTGGGTCGCCAAACTCCGCGATATGAAGTCAGACGACAACCCATTGTTCCTCCACACCAATATGAAGGCTGGACATTCGGGCGATTCGGGCAGGTACGGACACGTCAAGGAGTCGGCGATGAACTACACGTTTATGCTGTGGCTCGCCGGCATTAAGGAATAAGGAATTATAACACAACGAATTAAGATGTAAGTGTCCTGACGGACAGAAATCTCACAAATCAAAACAAATCTAACAAAAAATTTTGTAAGATTTTGAATAAAATTTTGTAAGATTTCTCGCGAAGCGACCAAAACTTGCGAAGCGACTTAAAGAAATCATCCGTTTTACGAAGAATATGCATTTTGAAAAAGACATATCGAAGGAAGACCTCAACGAGTTGCCGCTCAAAGCGTTTGAAGGTACAATCGAGGTGATTGACTCGCCCGGCAAGGTGGCTGCGTGCGTCCAATACCTGTCGCGTCAGAGTGTACTCGGATTCGACACCGAGACCAAACCGTGTTTCAGTCGCGGCAGCAAAAACAAGGTCGCGCTCCTGCAACTCTCCACCGAGGAGCGGGCGTACCTCATACGCACCTGCAAAATCGGACTTCCAAAATCGATTGCCGGCATACTCGCCAATCCAAACATCATAAAGACCGGCGTCGCCATCAACGACGACGTGCTTGGATTGCAACGTTGGACGCAGTTTGCGCCAGCCGGGTTTGTGGATTTGTCCAAGTACAGCACAAAATTTGGCATCGAGGCTTGCGGCTTGAAAAAACTCAGCGGCATCGTCCTCGGTTTCCGCATTTCCAAGAGCCAGCAGGTGAGCAATTGGGAGGAGGAAAAACTCAAAAACAGTCAGAAAATCTACGGCGCAACCGACGCTTGGGTTGGGCTGAAAATATACCAAAAACTCCGTCAAATTGAAAAGAATATGAACAATCAGTTACTCAAAAACATCGTCGCAAAGTACAAGGAACTTTACGACGGCGAACCGCTCCAACTCCGCGCCCCGGGGCGCATCAACCTCATCGGCGAACACACCGACTACAACGAAGGTTTTGTGTTGCCTTGCGCTGTTAGCCAGGCGATTTACTTCGCGATGGACAAGCGCGACGACGGCAAGGTCTGCCTCAATTCCTACGACTTCAATTCGTACTGCGAGTTCAATATCAACCAAAAGGAAGCACCCAAGGAGCAATGGGCGTCGTATTTGTACGGCATTACGCAAATCATTCAGCAAAAGGGCTTTAAGATAGGCGGCTTCAACTGCGTCTTTGGCGGCGACGTGCCTGTTGGCGCGGGTATGTCGAGTTCGGCGGCGTTGGAAAGCGGTATGTGCCTCGGCATCTCCACTCTCTACAATCTCAACCTCGACAAGATGCTTATGGCAAGAATCGGTCAACAGTCAGAACACGAATACGTCGGCGTCAAGTGCGGCATTATGGACCAATTTGCAAGCATTTTTGGCAAGGAAAACCACTGCGTGCGCCTCGACTGCCGCAGCCTTCAATACGAATACAACAACCTCGTACTCGGCGACTACATTTTTGTACTCACCGACAGCAAGGTCAAGCACTCCCTCGCATCGTCGGAATACAACACCCGCCGCGCCGAATGTGCCGCCGGCATCAGTGTTATACAGAAACAATCACCCTACGTGAAAACCCTCCGCGACGTTACC
>JAFXMJ010000386.1 GCA_017530465.1 Bacteroidales bacterium | reverse complement strand
TCAACGATTACGACAAGGCAAAAAAATATTTCCAATATTTCCTGAACTCGAATCCTACTTACGATGATTACGAGTCGTTTTATTCTTTTCAGTTGGATTTTGGTAAAATCGACGATGCCATCGCGACGCTCGACAAGATGGAATCGCTTTTTGGTTATGAAACTATGTACTCATTGCACCGTGCCGAACTTTACACCCAAAAAAATGACATTAATCGAGCCGCCGAGGAGTACAAACGCCTAATTCGTATAGATTCCACAAATTTGAGTGCATACGGTTTGCTCGAAGAATTGTATTATAATCACGGCAAACTTGCTGAGGCACAAGAAGTTCAAAAACGAATTTCTCGAATTGACCCAAATAATCCGCTCTCACATCTCTCTCAGGCTATGTTGTGCCGAACATCGGGTCAGGTGGATTGTTTTTATGAAAATCTCGTCGAGTCTTTCAAGAGCGACAAGATTACCATCAAGGACAAACTTTTGATTATCTCAGATATTTTCAACGACAACAAAATTTTTGACGAAGACAAGGTGGAAACACTTTTTCAGACGTTGAACGATTTTTTCCCGGAGTCCGCTTTGGTTCATTCCAACTTTGCGGATTTTTATCTTTTTGTCAACAAGCCCGACCAAGCACTTGAACAACTCGAACTCGCCGTCAAGCACAACCTTTCTGACTACAAAAATTTTCATACTATTTTCCAGCTCTACTTCATTTGCGAAGATTACGAAGGTTTGCGAAAATTTGTTGACAATGCGTTGGAGATGTTTCCTGATGTTGCCGAGGTTTATATGTATTCGGCAGTTGCGGATATGGGTCTGAAAAAATTTGACGATGCGTCGGATGGTTTCAGCAGTGCGCGAGATTTTGGAATTGAGTTTTCGCCTGCTGCCAATGACTATTGTTTTTATTTTGGTTATTATAACTATTTGCTTAATAGTAAGAAAATTGCGTTTGATTATTTCGACAAATATTTCAATGGCAATTCGCTCGATTGGTACTTCACATTGCGATACGTGTATTGCCTTGTGGATTCCCGTCAAAATCTTAAACGTGCCGAGCAACTCTTGGCATCGTTGGACAAGGAGCATCACAAATATTACTATTATTATTATGTGAGTGCATATTACAAATACGTGATAGGCGATGTGTCAGGTGCTAAGACTGACATTGCCACCGCATTGAAGCTCGAACCTGACAAACCGTCAGTGAAAAACCTCGCGGCAGAAATTGATAAAATGAAATAACATTATAGTTAACGATATGAAAATTAAGGTTTTACTCGGATTATTAATTGCAACGTTTTTGTTTGCCTCCTGTGGCAACAAGAAAAAACGTCATAACAAAAATACTGACACTCCGACAGTAGAAGTTGTCAGTGGCAGTTCAAACCCGGCGTTGCTCAATGCCGTGAAGGATTGTTTTGCCGAAAAAGATACGTTCAGCACTGTTGAAATTGGCTTCAACTTGAAGTTAAATTCGCCTGAAAGAAATGTCTCTGCATCAGGGCAGTTACGCATCGCAAATGATTCTGTGATTTGGCTGTATGTGAAGGCTCTCGGCTTTGAAGTTGCTCGTGCAAAATTTACCAAGGATTCTGTGGCAGCAGTTGTAAAATTAAAGAATAGTTATTTCAAGGGCGACTACTCTTTGATGAAACGTTATATTCCTGTGGCAGTAGATTTTAGCGTGTTGCAAAGTATATTTTTAAATCAAGTTTTCTTGTTTCCGGAGAATGATGTCAAAAATTTGAGTTACTTTGATTTTTATGATGCTGACAATCTGCTCAATGTTACATCTTTTGGTAATGCCAACTATGCTAAGTCGTTTGGTTTCAACTATTTGTTTAACATCGACAAAACAAACAAACACCTTAGCAATGCCACTGTTGAGATTCCGAAGTCGGGCAAGTTGGTCAAGATAGAATATTCTGACTATAAGTCAGTGGCAGGACACTTGATGCCGCACGAACTCCGTATTACGATGGACGATTACGAAGTTACATTCACGACCAACAAGATTACATTCGGGAAAAAACTTAATTTCCCGCTTACTATACCGTCAAGTTACAAACCGTTTGAATTTTAAATGAGCAAGTTACGCAACATATTAATTATCATTGTCTTCGCGTTGACGGCGAAGGTTGGATTTGCGCAGATGTCGTTGAGCGATCAGAATGCGTTTTTGGATTCTGTCATCAAAGATATGTCGGATTCGTCGAGTGCTGCTGTGCCGATTCTTGAACAGCAAGTCGCTATCAAGGAGCAGGTTATCAAGCAGTTGAAGGATTCGATTGTGCAGATTGACAAGGATATTCGCAATCACGAAATATATTATGACCGACTCAGCGCACAGTTGGAATATGAAAAAAATATCTATTCCGATTTGGTGGTGAAGGCTTACCGTCTTCGCAGTTTGATGTACGAAAATTTTGATATTTTTAGTTTCGACAATTTGTACACGACATACCGTCAGTTCCTGTATGTCAAGTGGTTGTCGGATTATAGAAAGAAAAAAATCCTCAACATCAAAAACCTTAAACGCGACATTGAAAAGGTGGTTTCGGAGCTTGAATTTTGCAAATTGATGAAGGCAAACAAGGCAAAACAGCAGGGAGTAGAGGAGGGGTTTCTCCGTCAATACACTTCGCGCCGGTCAGAATTGCTCCGTCATTTGAGAAACGAAGCAGTCGTTGATGGCGAAATCCACCGAAACAATCTCGATTCTATCCGCAAAGTATCGCAATTTGCGGCGGTGGATTCGCGGTCAGATTCGTCAACGCTCTTTCAATTGCAGGAAGGATATTTGATTTGGCCCGTGCATAAGGCGGTCATTATCAATTA
>JAFXMJ010000385.1 GCA_017530465.1 Bacteroidales bacterium | reverse complement strand
GCACTTTGAGTTTGCGGTTTGGACTGTACGAAAATTCGGGCTGCAAATGATACCCCGTCAACGTATATCCCTTCACAAAATCGCCGAAATATTCGTTGTTTTTGAAAAAAGTATGGCAATAAAACCGTGCCGCGAATTTGTGGTGCGCGGTGTCGGTGCGTTTGGCGTGGGCATCGGTGTACAACAACGTCGGGACTCTGAGGTAATCATAATCGTCGCAGATTTTGGCGACATAAACAGGGTCTATGAGACGTCCCTGCAACTGTAACGCCGCCTTCGCAATAACAGTGCTGTCGGTCGGCTTTTGTTGAGAATCGTAATCATCGCGGATTTGGGCGAATGCCAACGTTGTCGTCAACATAAAAAACAACACGCATACCGCCATCCAACGAATTATGAAACAATGATTTGCCATAATGGGGAACGTTATTTATTCATCTCCAACATCTCCTCGATTATCGTCCTGTTGTTTTCCAAACGGGGAATTTTGTTTTGACCGCCGACGCGGCCCTTGCTGCGGAGCCAATCCTCGAAGAGGTTTTCGCGGGCGAGGGTGATTTCGGGGGCGGTGAGTGAAAGATCCTTGTAACGCTTGGCGTCGTAATCGGAATTCAGGCGGCGGAGTTCAAAATCGAGAGTGCTTGCAAACGCATTGAGGTCGTTGGGCTGCACATTAAACTCTATCAACCACTGATGACAACCGCGCTTGTTGGTCTGCATATAGACCGGCGCGGCAGTGTAGTCGCGGATGTCGGCACCGGTGGCATTGCAGGCGGCGCGGATGGCGCGGGAGGCGTTGTCCTCCACCAACTCCTCGCCAAAAGCGTTGATGAAATGCTTCGTGCGACCCGTGATGCGGATTTTGTAAGGGCGGACGGACGTAAACTCCACCGTGTCGCCAATGATGTAACGCCACAAGCCGCCATTGGTGCTGATTACCATAGCATAATTGACACCCGTCTTGACCTCGCACAACGGAATTGCAGCGCGGTCGGCGTTGTTGAAATCCGACATCGGGATAAACTCGTAATAAATCCCATTGTCCAACATCAGGAGCATATCATCGCTCTGTTGGTCGTTTTGGAACGCGAAGAAACCCTCCGACGCATTGTAAGTTTCGAGATAAGTCATCTTGGAGGACGGAATAAGTTTCTCATATTGAGCGCGATACGGCTTAAAACTTACTCCGCCGTGCATAAAGAGGCACAGATTGGGCCATACCTCCGTAATATTGTTTTTGCCGGTGATTTCGAGGATTTTGCGCAAGAGCACAAGCGTCCACGACGGCACGCCCGACATAGAAGTAACGTCCTCCTTGCAGACAGCCTGTGCCATAGCCTCGATTTTCTTGTCCCAATTTTCCATCAGGGCGATGGAGATGTCGGGCGTCCTGTGTCCGCGCACCCAACGCGGGAGGTTGCTAATCAAGACCGCCGAAAGGTCGCCGCAAAAAGCCTCGCTGCCCATCCTGTTTACCTGACGCGAACCGCCAATGACCAACGCCTTGCCGGTGAACGCCTTGGTATCGGGAAAACTCCTCAGATACACCGCCAACACGTCCTCGCCGCCCGCGAAATGGCATTTTTTTAGGCTTTCGTCGGTAATGGGGATATATTTGGAGCGGTCGTCGGTGGTGCCGCTACTCATTGCAAACCACCGCGTCTTGGTGGGCCAAAGTACATTGTCTTCGCCCTGAGCCACACGCATAATGTACGGTTTGAGCGATTCGTAGGGATTGAGCGGCACACGGGCGGCAAATTCGGAAGGTCCCACCTTCAATATTTCGTCAAAGCAATACTGACGGCCAAATTCGGTCTTGACCGCCTTCTTGACCAAGGTGCTGAAAACCTTGAACTGAGTCTCGTCCGGGTATTTCAGGTAGAGATCAGTCCTATTGAGATTGCCCCGCAAGTACAGGGAAGTTAATGTGTTGACAAGAGACATTTTCGCTTAGTCCTATTTGTAAAACTTTGCAAAATTAAACATTTTTTGTAAATTGTCAATGAAAAAACAACTAATTGCTATTGTTGCTCTCGTCCATATCGGGGAAATAGGCGTCGCCCACCACCGCAGTCTTGATTTTTTTGGGCATTTCGATGGTGATTTCGCGCTTGCCGCCACTCCAGACGAGCGCGTCGCGATGCTCCTTGCCAACAGTGCCATCTTCATAGCTTACCACCAATTCCACCGGCACCATAAGTCCGCCAATATTGCGGATAGTCACCTTGTTGCCGTCAATGGAAGCCATTGCGAGGTCAGAATAATCAGCTGAATACATCCACGAGCGGAAAAATTCCTTCAAATCCTTGCCCGAGATCGTGGAACAAAGGTTGTAAAAATCCATCGGATGCGGATGCTTGCCACGCCACGTCAGCACAAACTCGCGGAGTATTTTGGTCATTGTCTCCTTGCCAACAACGTCCTCAAGCACGGTGTACATAGTCTGCGGCTTATAATAGGAATTGACGGTATATATCCAAAGGTCGGTCTGCGCATACGATGGCGTGCCGGTGGGCACATTGTCGTCGCTGCCCATCACATAGCCAGTGTAGCGGTAGGCGTCGTGGATGATGTCTTTGCTCTTGAAATTTTCATTCTGGAAATATTGCGGCACATATTGCGTCAATCCCTCGTCCATGAAGGCAAACCTATTTTGATACATACCTGTAATGAACGGGAAATACGAGTGCGTGACCTCGTGCGACGTGGTAAAGAAGTCGGAATCGTAATTATTGTCGAAATCCTCATTAATCATCATCGGAAACTCCATGCCGCCGCTGCCCTCAAACACTGTCATGTGCGCATACGGATAGGGAACGCCCGGACGCTCGGTGCTGAGATATTCGAGGGTCTTTCTGGTAGTATTGACCACAGAATTTTTGAAGCCATCGTCCTTGTAAACCGCCGACACAAATGTCCTCGGCTTGCCTTTGCGAATCGGTGTCGAAGTAGCCACCCAGCCCATCTCATTGCTGCATGCGAACACGAAATCAGGAACGCTGTCCGCCTTGAAGTGCCACTCGTTGACGGCGTTCTTCAACACTGCCGACGACTTGCCAGGCGCAAAGAGAGTCACAACTTCGTTGGAAGCCTTAGCCTTGTTGTATTTGAGGACGAAATCGTTGGTGAACACGCTTTTTGGGTCCACAAGCTCGCCAGTAGCCCACGCCATCATCTTGCCGCCGAGTTTGAGAGTCACATCATAATTGGCAAATTCCAATAGGAACTCCTCATTGCCGGAGTGCTGAATCTCGTCCCAGCCATAGAGGTCGTCACAGACGGCAATCTGCGGATACCAATACGGAATGAACCACGAATTGCTGTAATATTTGCCGCCACGGTGATGGGTGGTCGCCGCTATCTTGTTGCGCCACTTGACCACGAGGGTCGCCTTGCCTCCCTGGGTCAAGTATCCCGGAAGACTGGCGGTAAGTTTTGTACCGTCAATAGTGTAATGGAGACTTGTGCCGTCCTTGGTTATAGAAAGAATTTCCATACCTTCGTCGGTGATGTCTTCGGCGTTGCAGTCGCGCTGACGCATAGCACCTTTTTTATAAATATTGCGGTAGAGATTGAAAACAATAGTACCGAGGCCTCGCCCTGGCATATTGTAATGGTAGGTGACTGTCTCCTCTCCCTCCAAAATCTGCGTATCGGGGTCGAATGACGCAGTAATCTTGTATTCGGCAAAATTGTTGCTGTACTTCGCGCCGGGCTTGCCGGTATTGGTGCGAGTGCCCTTGAGAATGGCGGATTCAAATTCGCCGCTCTTGTATTGGGCGTCTGATTTGCAAGGCGTCAGGAGCATCGCAGCCGCAGCCATTGCAACCAATATTTTTGAAATTGTTTTTTTCATATACAAATTTGGGTTTGTTTTTTTTAATGTTTGTGATTGCAAATATAATAATATAGGCTCGTTTGCGGATACAATGGCACTAATTTAACAATTTTTTAACACAATCGTCTTGAAATATGACTACTTTTGCCGTCGAAATAATAATTATTAACCTCAATACCAAAACAAAATGAACAGATTGTACAAGACAGGACTCGCAGCACTTGCAGCAGTGTCACTCCTGACCGCAGCATGCTCGAGCGAAGAACCCGGCACTCTCAAAGGCGAATTTTCGGTAAGCGCGACCCAGAAGGTGAAATTCGCGCAAGGCAACCTCCAATACGACCCTGCCACCAAGACTTACAAACTCGCCGACAACCAGTGGACAACACTCAGCAACACCAAATACTCATTCAGACCCAAGGCAGAAGACGGCGTAATCGACCGCATAGCATGGGGCAACCCCGACGACCCATACACCCCGGCTGAAACATTCACCGACTGGGGTCAGAAACCAATCGTCAACGGTGGCGACAAGCCCGGCCTCTGGCGCACCCTCACCGCCGACGAATGGGAGTACCTCATCATCTCGCGTCCAAAATCGACAGAACTCTTCACTTTCGGCGCAGTAAACAACGTCAAGGGATTCATCCTCCTGCCCGACACTTGGCAGCTGCCCAATGGTATGGAGATGAAATTCATCCCCACCGACTCGCTCAACAAGAGCCGCGACTCTTTCCGCACCAAACGCACCGACCCCACCGACTACACCACGCTCAACAACTACACCCCAGAGCAATGGAAGACGCTTGAAGACGCCGGCGCATTGTTCCTGCCCTTCATCGTCATCACCGAATTGGGCGGCAAGACATACTACTCAGGCGAATACTGGACCACCGACGACAACTACAACAGCATCGCCCCGCAGGAAATCTGGCCTAAACGCGGTTGCAACCAAAGCGCATTCAGGATGGCAATTCGCTTGGCAAAGAACGTGAAGTAACAATCAGAATCAATTACAATTATAAACACAACCGCACACCTTGCGTCAGTCATTTGGCGCGGTGTGCGGTTGATTTTTTTTGGGGGGATATTGACGGCTGCAAATGTCGCTACTTAAACAGATATTGCGCAAATTCGTGGAGCGACTTGCGCCAAACCTGCCACTCGTGGTCGCCGGGGTAAGAATTGAACTTCACTTGGACACCGCCGTCGCGCATTTTCTTGACGATGCTGCGTGTGTATTCGATGCGCGGATCCTGCTCGCCGCAAGTCACGAAAAATACGTCAAACTGCTTGTTGAAATTCTTGGTGTCGGAGAGCATGCCCGGCACTTCCTTCTCGAGGTCAAAATTTGCCGCACCCTTTATGCCGCCAAACATTCCAGTGGAAAACACTCCCACATTGGCAAATACATCGGGGTCGCGCAGACCAATGTAAAACGACTGTCCGCCGCCCATCGAGAGTCCGCACATTGCGCGGTGTTTGCGGTCTTTCTTGACGCGGTAATTCTTCTCCACAAAGGGAATCACATTGTCAATCAGCTCGCTGCGGAAGGTCTGCATACCGTCCCAACTATACCCCGCGCCAAATTCCATGCCACCACTGCGGGCGTGGACATTGCTATTGGAGCTAACCACAATCATCGGCACTGCCTTGCCCGAAGCAATCAGATTGTCGAGGATATTGGCGGTACGTCCCTGCTCCATCCATCCACGGTGATCCTCGCCGCCGCCGTGCTGGATATACACCACGGGATATTCCTGCTTGCCAGAATTGTATCCGGCTGGCGTATAAATCATCAACGGTCGCCACGCCTCCTCCACCTTGGAATAGTAATTGACGGTACGTACCTCGCCGTGCGGAACATCTTGCACCTCAAAATCGTCCATGCCCGGCTCCACAATCTCTATCGCGCTCGACCATCGGCTGCACCCAAAGAAAGTCTGACTTGCAGGGTCGGCAAGCGACGAACCATCCACAATTATGGAATAATAATGGAATCCCGGCACTAACGGCTGTGTAGTGGCAGTCCACGATCCGTTTTCCATTTTTTGCATACGGTACTTGGTGCCGCACACATCCACCTCCACCATCAGGGCATGAGGCACATCGACGCGAAATATCACGCTATTATCCTTCAAGACACGAGGAAACGAATTGCGGTTGACATTGGTGACCGGCGAATACGTCCCCTCTGGGAAAACGTAATCCTGAGCCGCCACCGAGCCACAAATTGCCGCCGTAAGCAGAGCGGCAAAAATAATTTTTGGAGTTTTCATAATGTAATTCAACGGGTTTAGGTTTTTTGATGTTGCAAAAATACGCTTTTTATCGCAAAAATTCTCATTTTTGTTTTGCGGTATATTAAATAATTGTTAAATTGCGCCACTATTTCAAAAACTTTTAATTCTTAACCAAACATGCAAGACATATCATCATTAATCTGGATAGTGCCGGTGTCGTCTGTCATCGCACTATTGTTTGCCTGGCTGTTCTACAAAAAAATGATTGCAGCCAACGAAGGCAACGCCCGCATG
>JAFXMJ010000384.1 GCA_017530465.1 Bacteroidales bacterium | reverse complement strand
GATTGTGTTCTTTATTGTAATATCCCTAATGATAGCCTTGAATCCGCCCACATTCATCGCCCAATTGATGGGCATTTCGTGGGGTGCGTTGGCGGGTGCGTTCCTCGCGCCGTTTATGCTCGGCCTGTATTGGAAAAAGGTTCTACGGCATCGGTTTGGGCTTGCTTCATCTGGGGCGTTGGCATCACTCTCGCCAATATGCTCGCCGGCAACCCCTTCTCCCCCATCAACTGCGGCGCAATCGCAATGGTTGGCGGCTTTTTGGTGGTGTTTGTCGTAAGCCTTTTCACCAAGAAAATGGACGACGAAAAGGTGGCAAGGATTTGGGAATGTTACGACAAACGATAATTTAATTTCCTGACGGAAATTATTTTTAGAAACGAAAATTACCGTGAATTTCAATTTAATTACCGAAAATTTTTCTCTAAAATCGAAAAAAATTGACGATAATTGACGATTAAATTCACGGTAATTTTTGTTTTATGAAATCGGCGCTTTGTGGCGATTGTACGTTTATAACCTGCCGTCCGCAACATCTTTGGGCAGAAAACCTTTCACGTCATAGACAATGCCGCCGTGTTCGTTTAGCATTGCCCTTACGTCCAAATCCTTAAACGCGCTATGCGTCACGCAGAGTACCACGGCATCAAAACCGCCACAGCATTGCGATACGTCGCCAATGATTTTAATTCCGTATTTTTCTTGCACTTGTCGAGCGTCTGCCCAAGGGTCGGCAACTATGATATTTTGCGTATATTGGTGCAATGTGCTGTAAATATCGGCTACTTTGGTGTTGCGGATGTCTCGGCAATTTTCCTTGAAAGTAAAGCCCAAAAGCAAGATTTTTGCATCTTTAACGAGGATTCCGCGCAGATTCATCAGGCGGATTACCTGATTGGCTACATAGTCGCCCATACCGTCGTTGAGCCGTCGCGCCGCCATCATCACACGCGGCATAATGCCGTAAACTTGGGCTTTTTGGATTAAGTAATAGGGGTCAACACCGATGCAATGTCCGCCGACGAGACCGGGGCGCATTTTGATGAAATTCCACTTTGTAGAGGCGGCGTCGATTACTTCGTTGGTGTCTATGCCCATCGCGTTGAAAATCTTCGCCAATTCGTTCATAAAGGCGATATTGACATCGCGCTGGGAGTTTTCTATTATCTTTGACGCTTCGGCGACACGGATGGACGACACTGGGAAAGTGCCGTTTTTAAGGACGGATTTATACAAAGCATCCACCCTTCGAGCAACCTCGGGGGTGGAGCCTGATGTAACTTTTACAATGTTTTCTACGGTGTGGATAGTGTCGCCGGGATTGATTCGCTCGGGCGAATATCCTGCAAAAAAATCAACATTATACTTCAACCCAGACACCCTTTCGATTTCGGGAACGCAAACTTCTTCTGTAACTCCTGGATATACAGTGGATTCGAATACTACTACGTTGCTATTTTTGATTACATTCCCTACTGTCTGGCTTGCGGCAATGAGCGGCGCGAGGTCGGGACGGTTGTTGGCGTCCACGGGTGTCGGCACGGTAACTATGAATACATCGGTATCTTTGATTTGGTCGCAGGAATCTGTTACAATCAAACCATTTGCAAAGGCATTGGCAAGCGAATTGCTGTCGGTCTCGCCTGTGCTGTCTGTCATTTGCAGGAGTTCCCCCACCCTTTTTGGGTTGGTGTCGTATCCTATTACCTTGTATTTAGATGCGAAGAGCACCGCGAGCGGCAGCCCCACGTATCCAAGTCCGATTACCGTGATATTGGTCATTACTATTCAGCCATTTCTACCATATTGAATGGAATCTTCAATATCGACTGATAGTCTTCACCGGCTTCGAGCATATCTTCGTCGTCTTCTTCGTAATACCAGTTGATTACTACTTCTGCCCTGTTTTTGTTTTGCAGGTTTTCGAGTTTCTTGAACACGTCGAGAATACACTTAGAGGAGCTGGTATTGAAGTATTCCAGCTGAATGTTAACATTCACAGTACCCTGAGCCACGTCCGCAAACTTGTCGAGCCAGTCCACGAGCGGCTTGTAAAACTCAATTGAGTTTTCGGGTATGGATCGTCCTTTTATCTCGATGACACCTGTATTGGCGTCAAAAGATATTGTTGGGGTTTTGGGCGTTCCTTCTATGTTTATCGAATCCATTTTTATTATATTAGTTAGTTAGCTTACAAATATTTCAAGGACAAAAAATTTGTATTTTTCGTCGTATGGTGCGAATTCGTATCCGAATTTGTTTCCAGATTTTCTTGCCATCTCAATAAAACCGAGACCTCCGCCACCTTTTTCAGAAAATTCGTCGTTGTCGAGCACGATTTTATAAAGGCTTTTGAGTTCTTCCTGCGAGAGAGAGTTGAGCTGTTCGATGCGCTCCTTGAGGGATTTTGCGGTGGCTTCGGTTACGAAATTACCCGTAGTTACCTTGTATGTACCGTTGTCTCCCTTGATGATAGTGCAGAAAGAATAAGCACCGTTGGCGAGCCCCATTTCCTTAATGAACGCCGCCGGCGGTACTGCCTGGTGGTGGTAAAGGTTTTGAAGCGCTTCGACAAGGATGTTGTAAACCTTCCTTATCTTTTTGGGTGACTCGCCTGCGTCAGAAAGCGAATTTTCGACCTTCGTCAAGAACTCTTCTATTATCTCAGAGGTAATATCCCCCTCGTGCGATGCAATCGGCTTGCCCGCCTTCAGTTTCTCGAATAGTCCGTGTATGCTCGCTTTCATTTTCAATTACGGTTTTGTATTTTGATTTGCAAATATAACAAATATCTTGATACGGCGCAATTTTTTTTGCGAAAAAATTTTAATATGACGACAATTTATTGTTTTCGTTGCCATATTTTATCTCCGCTTCCTTCCTTGGCTGTATGCCGAGAGCCTTTGGCATGTTGTCGTAGCCGGTGTGAATCCACACTTTGGCGGTCTTGAACGTGCGCTTGGCGAGTTTGCTGAGGAATTCTACGGTCTGCGCAGTCTTTTCAGCGTTGTAGGCATCGATTTTAGGAGCAATTACCATCACTGTGGTGTCGCCTTCAGGTGCTTCCGCCTGCGTCGGATCCATCAGTTCAACGTCGATGTACTTGTCGAGCATCGCCTTCTTGATGTTTTGCGTAGCAGCCTTGACCATCGCGTCGTCGGTTTCGTAACCGAGGAGCTTGTATGCAAATTCGCCGTTGTGCTTAACGGCAAGTCTTGCAGAGTTTTTGACATCGTGCCAGAGGGTTTCGTCGAAGTCCCTCCAGGTGAAGAATCCAAACGACTCCCTGCATATCTGTGCGGGAATGTTGTATGCAAGCATCGTCGCTTCTATCAGGAGCGTGCCTGCACCACATATCGGGTCGATAAAGTTGGTATTGCTCTTCCAGCCCGAAAGCTGAATGAGACCAGCCGAATATACTTCGTCGTATCCATTGCTGCCGCCGGAAACCTTGTAGCCACGGTGCGCGAGCGAAGGACCAGAAGCGTCGAGCATAAACGTGCAACGCTGTTCTTCTATCTCAAGCACAATCACCACCGAAGGGTTGGACGTGTCGTGAGGCGGCATCTTGTGCGACTTTTCGTTGAAGTAGTCGCAGATGATTTTGGTGACGTCGGTCTTCACGGTATCGGGCAGAAGCTCGGATTTTCCAACGACTTCAATCCTGAAACTCTTGTATATGTTGAGGATTTTGCTCCAACGATATTCCCTGAACTGGGCGTAAAATTCGTCGCTCGAAGCAAATTCAAACTTCGACAGCTCCTTGTAGATTTTAAGTGCTGTACGGAGCTCGTAGTTGGCCTGATACAGCAAATATTTGTCGCCGGTGAATGTTACCGTGCATACGTCGGTGTCGACGTCCTCAGCTCCCATGCGCATGAGTTCGCGCCCTAATACGTCTTCCAAGCCTTCGTAGGTCTTGGCCTTCATTTTTATTGATTCCTGCAACATTTTTGTAGTCTGTATTCTGATTTTTTAATCAATTTCTACTTGTTTTGCGGGCACAGGCTCGCTTTTCTTGCCGCCCTTGCTGTGAGCGAGTTTCTCGATTCCAGCCAGGGTGAGTATGCCGACCACCATCAAGGCTATCGCAATGAAAGTGCCAGAATTGAGGTCGGGCATATATTTTTCCCAAAATTCTACGACAGGCTCGCCGTGCGAATTGAGCACCTCGAGCTCGAAACCGTCTTCGGATATTGTCTTGGCGTAGTGCGGTATCTTCCAGGGCCAGATGAAGCCCAACGAACCAAACACAAAGCCAGTGAGCATCGCTGTGGTCTGGTCGCCATAGTTTTTCATCAGCCACGACAGGAACCTCGAAAATGCGAGGAAACCAATCACGACGCCTACCGCCACCGGCAGCAACACCCTGAAATTCAACTGCGAAACCGCGTCTATAACAACGAGTTTGTAATTGCCAAGCAGTATCAAAGTATAACTGCCTGAAATGCCAGGCAAAAGCATATCGCAAATAGCCAACGCGCCGCAGAATATGAGGTAAAATATATTGTCGTTTTCACTTGCCGGAGTTATCATAGACATACCGTATGCCAGCACGGCACCTATTATCAATAGCAAAATATTCAGGAAAGTATATTTTTTCACGGTCTTGCCAACGTAATAAACGGATACTAATATAAGTCCGAAGAAGAAAGCCCAGACGTAAATGCCGTTGTTGATGGTGAAAAGATAAGACAGCAGACGCGCCGCCGTGAAGATGCTGATGACCTCGCCCAAGAGTACTGTCACAAGGAAAAGGAGGTCGGTATGGGCGGCAAACTCTTTGAATTTGAATTTAAAAAGAAGCCTCAGAGCCTCAATGTCGAAGGACTTCAAGGCGTGTACAAAGCGTTCAAATATGCCCGCAAGCAATGCAATCGTACCCCCTGAGACACCGGGGACAACATTCGCAAGGCCCATTGTAAACCCTTTCAAAAACAATATGAGGTGTTGTCGCATATATCTTTTTATACTTTGTTGTAGTGGATGCGCAGACGTCTGCACATCTGTTTCCACGTGCAAAAATATAAAGAAATTTAATGTATAAAAAACATTTTTTAAGTTTTTGTGCTCTTTTTTTTACTTTTTGTCATAATGGTATTGTCAATACATTGAAAATCAATAGATTGATAAAAAAGTTAAATTGTAATTATTTTTATTTTGACACAACGATTTTTTTGGCTAATTTTGCAAAAGTTACTATCAGCGGCATACACAGCCGCCGAACATCACTTCAACGCAATGACTACAACATACCTGCAAGTGGAGAATCTCTCCAAAGCTTTTGGGGACAAGGTGCTATTTGAGGGCATCAGCTTCTCCATAATGAAAGACCAAAAGACCGCACTCATCGCCAAAAACGGCACGGGAAAGAGTACTCTTCTCGACATCATCGGTCAAAAGACATACGCCGACTCCGGGAGCGTTGTTTTCCGCAACGACCTCACGATAGGATATTTGCAGCAAGACCCCGTGCTTGACAATAGTCTCACGGTGCGCCAGCAGATACTCGCCGTCAATAACAAGCTCGCCCGCATATCCGCCGACTACGAGGAGGCTCTTGCATCCGGCGACCACGACCGCATAGCCGCCGCACAGGCTGCAATGGACGCTTCGGGCGCGTGGGACTACGAGGCGGAGATGCGCCAAATCCTTGGCAAACTCCACATCGACAACCTCGACCAAGTGATTGGGACGCTGTCTGGCGGTCAAAAAAAGCGCATCGCCCTCGCCGACGTGCTTATAGAGCATCCCGATATGCTCATCCTCGACGAGCCTACCAACCACCTCGACACCGAGATGACCGAATGGCTTGAGAAATACCTCCACGACACCCGCACGACGCTCCTGATGGTGACGCACGACCGCTATTTCCTCGACAATGTGTGCGACTGCATCATCGAGATGGAAGACAATACCACCTATACTTATAGTGGCAATTACGCCTACTATCTCCGCAAGCGCGACGAGCGCATCCAAAACCTCTCCGCCGCCATCGACAAGGCCAACAACCTGCTCCGCCGCGAGTCGGAATGGATTTCACGTATGCCAAAGGCTCGTGGCGGCAAGGCAAAATACAGAATCGACAGCTTTTACGAGTTGAAGGAATTTGCATCCAAGCGCATCGACAATCGCAAGGTGGACATCGCCACCGGCACGGCATACCGCCTTGGCAACAAAGTGGTGGACCTCAAGCACGTCTCCAAATCGTTTGACGGACGCAAATTAATAGACGATTTTACATATTCGTTTCAGAAAAACGACAAGGTGGGCATCTGTGGCGTCAACGGTTGTGGCAAATCGACACTCCTTAATATAATAATGGGACAACTTGCGCCGGATTCGGGAGTTGTGGAAATAGGCGAAACAGTGATGCCGGGGTATTACCGTCAGAGCGGCATTGAATACGACGAAGATCAGCGCGTCATCGACATCATCAAGGACATCGCCGAAGTGGTGGTGCTTGGCGACGGTCGCAAACTCTCGGCGTCGCAATTCCTCGAATATTTCCTCTTCCCGCCCAAGATGCAATACACGCCCGTGGCAAAGCTCAGCGGCGGCGAACGCAGAAGGCTCTTCCTGATGACGGTCCTGATGCAAAATCCCAACCTCCTCATCCTCGACGAGCCTACCAACGACCTCGACATCGTGACGCTCAATGTGTTGGAAGACTTTCTCAACGCTTTTGGCGGATGCCTGATTGTGGTGTCGCACGACCGCTACTTCCTTGACAAAGTGGCGGAGCAACTACTTGTATTTGAGGACAATGGACGCATACGCAGTTTCCCGGGCAATTACACCGTGTATCTCACTCAGAAAGAGGACGAGCGGCAACAGGAGCGTCAGACCGCGCAACAACTTGACGAGCCATCAACACCCAAAAAATCCGACACTCATCAATCTGAACGCCGCAAGAAGAATTTCACATACAAGCTCAACCAAGAATACCAGCAACTCGAAAAAGACATCGCCGCCCTCGAAGCCGAAAAGGCGGATATAGAGCAGTTGCTGTCGGGCGGCACATCAGACATAGCTGAAATCACAAAGCTCTCACAACGTATGGACGAAATACTCGCCGACCTCGACGCCAAGGAAAGCCGCTGGCTGGAACTTGAAGAGATTCGCGAATCAGACGCGGTATAATTACTGCCGTTGTCCTGCATAAAAAATTAAAGGAATCAAAAGAATGTTGGAAATTCTTTTGGTTCCTTTTTTATATTCAAATAATGGCATTATTAGTTGCCGCAAAGGTGGCAACATAATATGGCGGGCGAGCCGTCCGCACTCCAGCTTATTTGTCGATTCGGATGGAAAGGATATAGAAATAATTGTCGTCGTCAACCTTGTGGAAGGTGTACGCCGGTGGATAGCCGCTGAGAATCGTCGATTGGATGATGCCGATGTTGCCACTATCGGAATCAGGACGCGACAACGACCTCTGCTGACGCTTGAACTCCCTGAGTTCGTCCCTGGATTTGGAGACTATCTGTGCGCACTTTTCGGAGAGCTTCACATAGTCGTTGTGGTCCACCATATTGCCTGTGATGAATTGGAAGTAGTCGTCGTACTCCTTTATAATAATGAGCCCGACACCAGCGGAATCGAGTCCATCCACCTTCTCTTTCGAATACAGATAGATATTTTGGCTAAGCTCGATGAAAATCTTGAAGAACTTCTTGCCGCGCTTAGGGTCGTCCCATAGGGAGTCTTCGATATTGGATGCCAATAGCGATAGAATCTGTCCATCGAACGGGCCGATGTAACATACTACCACTTTGTTGTCAAACATGGTCTCGAATATATCCCTTCCGTTTTCTACTAATGCCATTTCTATATCTTTTTAGTTATTTGAGTCAGTTTAGTTATTTAAATCAGCTCGACGGCAAACACCGTGATGTCGTCGTTCTGCTCGGCATCGCCCTTGTAGGTTTCGTACTCCTGCTCGATTATTGCTTTTTGTTCGGGCAGTTCCTTGGGGGCGATTGTCTTCAACAGCGATACAAACCTGTCGCTGCCGTATTTCTTGTTGTTGACGTCAAACTGGTTGATCAAACCGTCTGTCGTCATATAAATCCTATCACCGGTGTGCAGCTGCCTCGTCTCCGAGGTGAACGGCTGCGTATTGCGCCTCGACATCAGTCCGCCGATAGACTTGCGGTCGCCCTTGAGCGTATCGAGTTCCTGTGTGTCGTGGTGGTATATGTACAGCGGACGTTTGGCTCCCGAGAACGACATTTCGTAGTCGGTGTCGCCCGTCCTAAGGATTTTGCAGATGCATATCTCGAGGCTGTCGTTGTTGTCGGTCTCTTCCTGCTTGAGCGCAGCCACAAGACCTTCGTTGAGCAGCTCAAGGATTTTGGCGGTGTCATATACCTTGTGCTCCACGATGGTTTCCGAGAGGATACGTGTGGAAATCATACACATGAACGCACCCGGCACGCCGTGTCCAGTACAATCTACTGCTGCTGTGAAGGCAAGCTTGTTGTTGTCGGGTATCCAAGTAAACCAATAGAAGTCGCCACTTACTATCTGCAACGGTATGAAAATACCGAAATATTTGAAGTACTTTGTAATATTCACCTCCAACGGCATCACAGTCTGCTGTATGGTCTTGGCGTATGAAAGACTTGTGTTGATGTGTGCATTCTGCTCGGAGATGAATTCGTTCTGTATAGCAAGCTCGTCCCTCTGCATTGCAAGGGTTGCGCCCTGCTTCATAATCGCCTGTTCCTGCTCCTTGATCTGGGTGATGTCGGTGTCGATGGTAACAAGGCGGGCGATGTTGTTGTTTTCGTCGAGAATAGGCGTCAACGTCGATTGCACCCAGATGGTCTTGCCCTGCTTGGTGACTATCTCGCACTCAAACACCCTCGATTCCGACGTACTGAGGCACTCGTCCTTGATGGTCATAATGTCCGAGTTGGAGGCGTAGAAACCTGTAAGGCTGTCTGTGGAATTTACCTTCAAATCCCTGAACGTGTAGCCGTACATATTGGTGAAACCCTTGTTGACCCATTCTACATTGCCAATATCGTCCATAATGACAACGCCATTATCGGTCTGAGATGCCACGATGGAGAGTTTCTCAAGCTCCTTGTTGATTTGCTTGAGCTGCTCCGCCTGTGCGAGAATGTGGTCCTTCTGACGGTCCACCTCGTCATTGAGCCGTGCAAGCTGACGGTTTTTGCGCTTCCTGGAGATGCTGGAAATCATCGCCATAACGACGAGCAGAAGAATGATGCCAGCAAAAATCCACGCAACTACGATGATGCGGTGGCGCATACTAATTTCGCCTGAATTTTCCTTGAGCTTCTCCTCGTGTTCCTCTATCTGCTTCTGACGCTCGTCGATGCGGCTCTGCTGCTTGGCGAGTTCCTTGGTAGAATTGTCGAGTTCCTCTTGTTTTTCTTCGATTTGTCGTGCAAGCTCCTTGAGCTTGATGTCGTTTTGTGCAAGCTTTCCCTTGAGGTTTTCGGCGTGTTGCAAGAGACTGTCGGCTCTAATCTTCTGCAATTCGATTACCACCTCACGGTTTTCAAGGTTCAATTTGGCTATTTGAATATTGTCCTGTTCAATGTCGTTCTGTATTTTTTGCGACAAGAGGTCTTTCGCCTGTTCCTCAAGATCCCTCTCCTGAAGCATAAGCATATTCTCACGCTCCTGAAGCTCCTTGTTCTTATTTTCCACAAGGTTGAGGAGGTCGATTTTTGTACCGCCCTGCGCAAGCACCTTGTCGGAGATGTCGATGCCCACCGACGACGCCTTGCCGCTATTGACCTGGAACTGGTTGGCGCGACCCTTGAGCATCAAGTTAATCATAAAGTACTGCTGGAGGTTTTTGTCGCTGGCAGTATCAGATATTATAATAAGTGTGCTGTCGGATTTGAGCTTGTTGCTGATAGCCTGTACGTCGCCATTGTACGCAGAATTGACGTACAGAATGTGCGTAGGCGTTACGTCCTTCACCCTCTTGAACTGCTGTACGCTGAAAGGCTTGCCCTTGAGCTTGGTATTGTTGTCGCGCATCCTCGCAAGTTCGTTGTATTCAGGCGCGGTAGTGCCATATACGCCTATGGAGTACTCCTCGGTGTATTCGTTGCCTGGCCAATCTACATACTCGGAGAGAGTGAGTATCCAGTGGGCGCGCAATGCCTCCTGGCTGATCTGTGCGCTCGAGGATACAGGCATCATAGATGCCACCGTCACGAGTACCATTATCAGCGCCACACGCTTTAATAATATGTCGAAAGTCTTGCGCATTGTCCTATCTGAATTTTATGCCGATTACTGAAATATCGTCGCGCTGCTCCTCGTTGCCACGGAAGTCGTCGAGTTCCTTGGAGAAGAGTTCGCCCTGATGTTCCATTGGTTCGTTCCTGTATTGATAAATCATACTTACAAACCTGTCCGAGCCGAATTTTTTGCGTTCGTGGTCGCACTGGTCCGCTATGCCGTCGCTGCACAGAAACATCGTGTCGCCGCTGTGCAGTATTATTTCCTGGTCGGTAAACTGGATGTTGCCCCTCTTCTTCTGCGTACCGCCAATAGACTTGCGGTCGCCCTTGAGCTGCTGCACTTCCTCAGCGTCGGTGGGCAGGTAGTACAGGGGACGTTTTGCACCGCAGAAGACCACCTTGTAGTCGTGCTCGGCAATCTGCTCCACGCGGCAGAGGCAGGTGTCCATACCGTCGTTGTTGGTGCTCTGTTCCTGCTTGAGAGCCTTGATGATGCCGGCATTGAGGGCATCCATGATGTCACGCGGCGAGTATGTATTGCGCACGTTGATTACCTCATTGAGCACACGGTTGCCGATAAGGCTCATGAATGCACCCGGCACGCCGTGCCCCGTACAGTCGAAGTCGCCGATAAACTGGTAATTCCTGTCGCCTTCCTTCGCGGTGGAAAACCAATAGAAGTCGCCGCTCACGATGTCTTTGGGACGGAACAGCACAAAACAGTCGAAATACTGCTTTATCAATTCCTTGGGCGGCAGGATGGTCTGCTGTATGGTCTGGGCGTAGTCGATGCCCTTCTTGATGCTCTTGGTCTGCTCCTCGATTTGCGTTTTCTGCATCTCGAGGGTGTTTTTCTGTATAAGGAGCTCCTCGTTCTGTGTACGAATTGCCGCCTCCTGCTCCTTGAGCTTATTGATGTCCGAATATATAGCCACGAGCTGTGTCACGTCGCCCTTATCATTGAGGATAGGCGTCAGAGTGGTCTGTGTGGCGATAGTTTTGCCGGAGCGTGTGCGGCTTTCGTTTTCAAATACGATGGTCTGCTTGTTGCTGACGCACTTGAAAAGGATGTTGCGGATGCTCTTGTTGCCACTGACATTTACAATGTTTTCGTCGCGCTCGTTGCGAAGGAGCTGGAGCGTGTATCCGAAGAACCTCGTGAAACCAGCGTTCACCCACTCGAAGTAGCCATTACGATCCATAATGACAATTGCATTCTGTGTCTTGCCCGCCACAATGGAGAGTTTTTCAAGCTCTTTGTTGATGCCCTCGAGCTGCTCCGCCTGCTTGTCAATCTCCGCCTTCTGCTGGTTGAGCTCCAGATTCTTTCTGCGGAGTGCGACGTTGGCACGTGTGCGCGCCCTTATCGACCTGATGATGAGGGCGATGAGGAATATAACGACGGCAATGAAGATAACCACGCCGATGAGCTGCGTCTTCTGCTCGTTTTTCGTATTGTCCTGAGTCTTGAGTTCCGATTCCTGCTGGCGAATCCTTTCCTCACGTTGGTTAAGGTCTGTCACACGTTTTTGAAGCTCCTTGTTGGCCTCGTCCACCTGACCTTGCTTTTTGTTGATTTGCGCCTCCTGCTCTTCGAGCTGTTTTTGGTTGAAAGCGAGCTTCGCCTGCTGGTCGTTCACCTCCGCGAGAAGGATGGCGGCGTGGGCTTTCTGGTCGTTGATTTCGTCCTCTTTTTCTTTCAGCTCTTTTGCAAGTGCGGCATTTTCCTTCTTAAGCTTCTCATTCTCATTGATTTGATTTTTGAGCTCTACCTGACCCTTGTCGATTTCGTCCTTCTGTGCTGCAAGACGTTCCTCTTTTGCCTGAAGTTCGTGCGACTTTTTATTATAGAGTACACGGAGGTCAAGCGTAGAGCCGCCCTGACTGGTGAGTTTGTCAGGCACGATGCAGTCCGCCTTCTTGGCATTGACGTTGTTGATTTCAAACTGCTTGTCGTTGTCGTGCAGCAAAATATTGAGCATAAAATACTTGTCGGACGGGGCGCGGTCGGTGATTACAAGCGACTTATTGGCCTCGAGCGTCGGATAGAGCGATTCAAGCTCCTCGTTTGCCCTGTTGCTAACGAAAAATACGTCGGTGGGTGTAATATCCTTGGCGCGGCGGAATTGCTTGATTACCACCGGCCTGCCGTTGATGCGGCGGGTCTTGGCGAGATTCTTGAGCGGCACGAGCTCTTCGGGCATCATACCATACACTCCAATTGTAAATTCGGTGGGTGACTTGTAATTCTTCCATTCAACGGATTCCGAACACGTGAGGATGAGGTTGGCCTTGATGACTTCCTGCGACGCCTGTCCATACGCGCTGCCGTGCAATCCCATCAGGGAGAGCAGCAGACACACGACAAACAGGCTCCATGCCTGTCTGGATTCTACGCGGGATTTTGTATGGCCTATTTTACGCATTGTTCGGTTTTCATTTTTTTGTGATCCAATTCTATGACGCCTTGCAGACATCTGCAGCATCGACTTCGTTAAAACAATATTGATGCCAAAAAATGTCAATCGCGCCGAAAAGGACACGCCTTGAAAATTTTGCTAAAATTAGGCTATTTTTTTGAATTGGGGAAATTTTTTAATATTTTTTTTTAAAATAAAAAAAACGTATTTCGTATGTCTCTGATTAACAATGATGTAACAAAAACATAACTTTTGCACAATTATTTTGATTTTGCATTATGACTGCAATGGATTAACTTTGCGGCGCGGCAGGGCAATGCAGCCAGCCGCCTTCAAACACAGTAAAAGATGCAAACGATAATTATAATTTTGTCAATAGCGACTGTCGCCGCAGTGTCATTGTTGATAAGAAGTGTGGCGATGCTCCGCAAGAGCAAAGCTCAATGGGATACCACCACAAGCAACCTTCACAGCGACATCGAGACTCTCAAGGAGCGTCTCGATGCCGCCGAAAAGCGTTCAGACGCAGCCACTCAGGAGCTGGAAAACTTCAAGCGCACTACTCTCGCCAAGGAGCAGGAGTCGGTGCGGCTCAAGTCGTCGCTCGAAAACCAACGTATGCGCGGCGTGGAGGTGCTGCAAGGGTTGATTGGATTGCAGAATGCAATGTTTACCGACCCGGGACACATCAAGGCGTTGTTTTCGGATTTCTTCCTGCTCTACAAGCCTTTTGACGCTGTGGGCGGCGATTTTTACAAGCTGATTGTGGATGGCGACCACATCCTCGTGGCGTGCGGCAATTGCGGCATCTCTGGCGCGGCAGGACTCGTAAAAGGACTTCAGAATGTGGCAATGCTTGAAGACATTGCAAGCCGTAATGGCATTGCAGGTATGCAGGCGGGCGAAGTGCTCGACGCATTGCGCTCGAGATATGCACGTATGGCGGAGCGCGACGGCGGCAGGCACGACGTGGACGAGGATGTGCCGGTGAATTTCACGGTGTGCATCGTCAATCAGAAGGAGCGCACATTGTCATACGCCGGAGCTTACGGCAGCCTGTGCCTTATCCGCAAATCCTATCCAGGCACCAACCGCCGCGAGGTGGACGTACATGAATTTAGGGGCGACAGGATGAACTTTGCTGTGTCGTTTGGCCGCCGCAAGAATTACACTACCGAAAACATCATACTCGAAAAAGACGACAAGATATACCTGAAGACCGACGGCTATGTCAATCAGCGCGGCGGCGCGTCCAACGCCCGCTACGGCGACCAATATCTCCGTCAATTGCTGATGAAACACGCCTCAGAGCCTATGCTCGAACAGAAGAGGGTGTTTGAACAGGAATTTGAAAACTGGCGCGGCTCCAACCGTGGCAACGACATCCTCGTCATCGGCCTTGCGCTCAAAGTGGCGGGGAAGTAGGAAAGAGGAGAGATTAAAGATTAAAGTTGAAAATCAACAAATCAAAAATCAAAAATCAACAAATCAAATGAAGCGGAAAGACCCGGAGAATTTAGGCGATGTATTGCAGCAGTATCTTGTAGCCATTGGAGCTGACAAGCGCATCAAGGAAGTGCGCGTCACGCAGGAATGGGACAGGATAGTAGGTCCAATGATTGCGCGCAATACCGACGACATCAGCCTCAAAGACGGCGTATTGACCGTCAAATTCCGTTCCCCGCTCATCCGCAACGAAATCTCGATGCGGCGCACCTCGCTCCAAAAACTCATCAACGATGCAATGGGCGACGAGGTGGTCTCCAAAATCGTGGTCAAATAATTTTAGTGGAACACGGAAATATTGCCATTGTACCTATCCCCATCCTTATAAAATATATAGAAATACACGCCGTCCTTCACGTCGGGAGCGTTCCACTCATTATGATAATCATCTGAATGAAACACTCGCCGCCCTTCTCTATTGTAAATGTCGATGCTCCAGCCATCAACAAATTCGTCGAGACCTTTTATCTTGAAAAAATCGTTGATGCCGTCGCCATTGGGCGTGATGATATTGGGAAATACAAATTCGCCGCAATACCTATAACGCACGAGGATTTCGTCGCGTGTCTCGCCGCAATAGTTGTTGACTACAACAGAGTAAGTGCCGGGCTGCTCCACAATGAACTCCTCTCCCCCACTCATATCCTGCCATTGATAGCTGTAAGCGTCGTTCCACGCCACGCTGAGCGGCAGCACGTTGCCGATGCACATCACGGTGTCGGGCGGCAATGCTACCAATGGCAATGTTTTCAGCTCCATATCGATGGAATCAGTTGATACGCAGCCTTTTGAGTCAGTAATTGTTACCTTGTACCTGCCTGCCGTATCGGGAATGATGGTGCGGGTGGTCGCGCCCGTGTTCCAGAGATAATTGACATCCGCTATACCACAATCGAGTGTGCGCTGACGATTGGAACAGATGATGTTGTCGCCTTCAAAATCAATCACCGGCAACGGATTTTCGACGACTTTCACCGTCTTAGAAAATTCGCAGCCTTCCACGTCCACCGACTTGGCAGTATAATCGCCCGGACTGCCGAAAATCCTGTGCGGGTCGTGGTTTTCTACGTCGTCTTGCCAAGTGAATGAACTGATTTTGTCATTAAGCTCCGCCGTCAATTCCGCCGTCTTGCCGTGGCAGTATTCCATCGCCTCCGGCATCGTAAATTCCACAGGATCCACCGCCACCACATTGATAATGTCTTCCGTGGAGCATCCAGTATGCACATCGTGAAGTATGCCGTGGATTTCGGCGGTTTTGGTTATGTGCAATACGCCTTCGCTGCCGTCTGACCAATTGAAAGTGAAATCGTTGTCAGGGGCAGGCGGCTCGATGACTGCCTCGTCATAGCTGCATATCTGGATGTCGTCGCCAAGATTGAGCACCGGCGGCTCATAGACTTCAAAAATGCGATAGTCTGAGTGTTCATAACCTTCCACAATCACCGTGAGCGATATACGGTATTTGCCGGACTGCTCCATCTTGAGAGAAAACGACCTTTCGCTCGATTCTGCAATGATGTTGCCGTCCATATTAGTGAGTTTCCACTTATAAGATGACACAGCACGCTCGTCGGTACAGCCAAATGTGACGTCGGAATTGGTGCAGACATCCTCAATCTCAAAATTGGGCGGTAGGAAGAACGACGGGATGAAATTAGGCAGACCGAGCAGTGAATAAGAATCGTCACCGAGAAACATACCGTCGGAATCGAAATTGCAGGCATCACCTTTTTCGCGAGGATTGTTGATGACTCCAAGATAATTGTAATAGCTTTGCGCCACATAGATTTTGCCGTTGATTGCCAATTGCAACGCCCCAGCCTGACGTTGGAGCACGTAAGGCTGTTCGTTGAATAGATGCCAAGTGTTTTCCACGAGTTTGTAAGGCAAGTTAGCAATCTTTACGACCGATGATTTAGATTTTTCCACATCGTCGTATGACAAATCCATCTGATAAATGGAATTGAGCGAGGTGAAATAAAGCATTGAGGCATCGTTGGAAAATTCCACGCCATACACCGTAACCACAGGATCCTCGTCGGATGGTTTCACAAGGTAAGTGAGCAAATGTGTTACTTCGCCATTAGCGGGGTTGAAGTCAAAAACTTCTAAGAAAGAGCAAGGCACATCGTTTTCGTCTGACACCGACGATGATGTTTCCATTACACAAGCAATCTTTTTGCCGTTCGGTGACACCCTCATGTAACCGATTGCATAATTTGGGTCGTATCCTTGCAATTTTTCCGGGATGAAAAAATTGCTCACCTTAAAGGTTTTTCGCGATTCTGTATGCAGACCGTTTTCATCGATAAAATATTCCACAACCTCATCACCCGGGTCAAGGCGCGACAGCACCCAGACACCAGTGTTGTCATAATTTCGAACGGCGGTCACTTTTTCGCCCACACACTGCTCTATCTGAATGTTTTTTTCGTCGGTGATGCCTCCAAGCCCTCCATCAAGCGTCATATCAACAAGCGAATAGCTTAGCCCATTCTCGCCTCGCTCGGCGTCAACGACAAACACATAATAGATATGCGCTTTTTTCGGACACGGCACAATGATAGCCGATTCGGTGCTTGACGGATGCCCGATGAGTCCATCACCGTTTAGCATTACACTATGCTCGCGGTTCCACACTGTGCGGCCGTCGGTGTAAAACAAAAGATTGCCCACCGTATCGCAGAAAGTGGCGATGCCCTCGAGCGTCATAAGGTTGGGATTTGGCTCGGCTTTGGGTTCCGGCGTGCTGAAATCCAAACCTGCGTTCAATCCGAAATACCATTTAATAGTCTCCAATTGCGCCGTCGATACGCCGCAACACGCTAATATTAATGCTGTTATGAATAGTAATCGCTTCATGTTTCAATGTTGTTTTAAGTGCAAAGTAAAAAAAAAAGAAAAAAAGTTCCAAAAAAATTTGTCAATTAAAAAAAAGTATCTACCTTTGCATCGTCAAAAACAAAAGACAGTTTCGGTCTCTAGCTCAGTTGGTAGAGCAACTGACTCTTAATCAGTGGGTCCAGGGTTCGATCCCCTGGAGACCGACCACAAGATGTAATTCAGCTCAAGGCACCAGGAGAGATGGGTGAGTGGCTGAAACCAACAGTTTGCTAAACTGTCGTAGGGGTACAATTCCCTACCGGGGGTTCGAATCCCCCTCTCTCCGCAAAAAATCACCGTTTGAATGTCAGACGGTGATTTTTTTATGTCATTGTGTACGAAGGATTAATGCAGAGCGTGTAATTGCACTCTACAAAATCCTCAATCCAAACACAATGATGTCGTCTATCTGCTGGTATTTTTCGCCGCGCCACTTTTCGGTGGTTTCTATCACCTTGCCGTATTGTTCCGACATTGGCAGAGTATTGATTTTGGAAAGCATCTTTGTAAAATTGGAGGTCATAAACCTCTTGCCGTGCTTGCCGCCAAACTGGTCGATGAAACCGTCTGAGGTCAAATAAATGGTGTCGCCTTGCTGCAACTGAGTGGTTATCAGGCTAAACATCGGCATATCGTCGGTGGTGAAAAATGCGCCAATAGGCATCTTGTCGGCTTCCAAAGTCTTCACGCGCAGATACCCGTCGGGAGTTTCGGTGACAATATCTTTGGACGCCATATTCTGTTCGGCAAGTTCCTTCTGGTCTTTCGGATAGTTGCGGACGAGGAAGCCTTGATTGTTGGCGGCGGCAAATTCCATCATCAGGGTTTTCATATTGATTTTAATCAACGACAAGTCCATGCCTTCCTTGCGGTCGTAATTGAGGGATTTTTTCACCTCGTCGCGGAGGTTGTCAAGAATCTTGTCGGCGGCAAATACCTTGCGCTCGGTGATAATTTTAGTCAACAGTGAAACGCCGAGCATACTCATGAACGCGCCCGGCACACCGTGACCCGTGCAGTCGGCGGCTACGGCAAACACATTGTCGCCCTCGTGATAAAACCAATAAAAATCGCCGCTCACGATGTCCCTCGGCATATAAACCAAGAAATAATCGAGGTTGAGATCCTTCAAGAAGTCGGCGGGCGGGCATACGGCGGCCTGTATGCGTTGCGCATATACGATGCTGTCGGTGATTGCTTTGTTTTTCTTGTCGACGAGGTCTTTTTGGGAGGCAAGGTCTTCGTTCATCTGCTTGATTTCGTTGTTAGCCATTTCAAGCCACTCCTTCTGCACGGTGAGTTCGTTGTTTTTTTCCTCGATTTCGTGTTTTTGTGATTTGAGGACGTGGTTTTTGCGGGTCACAATCAAGTAAATCACAGCCAATCCCACAAGCAAAATTGCAAACAGCAACAGCGAAAGCATAAGTGCCTTTTTCTGCGCCGTTTCCTTCTCCAACTCATTAAGCTGATTCTTTCGCTGCTCTTCAAGAAGGACGACGTGGTTTTTCATTTCTGTTTCCTCCATCTCCTTCTGTTTCAGAAGTGCTTCGTCGAGTTGCCGCTGTGTCTGCAAATCGGCAATCTCTTTTTCGCGGATGATTGCGTCCTGCTGCTGGCGTTGAAGAGCGAGTTGCTGTTGGAGCCGGGTCTTTTCCATGTCCTTGATTGCGAGGTCGCGGGTAAGGATGTCGTTTTCGCGTTTTTGGGCGTCGGAGAGCAATTGCAGCTGACGGATGGTGAGGTTGGCAATTTCGGTTTCAGAAATCTCCTCAAACGACTGTTTTTCAGCATTTTCGAGGCGACGGAGGTCGTCGGCGAGTTGTTGCTCCGCCACAATACGCTGCATGAGAGCAGTGTCGCGGAGGACGAGAAATTTCTGATTGTATTGCAATGCAAGGTCATATTCGCCCCTCGCTTGAAGCACATTGTAGTATGTCTGGTAGGCATCGGACTTGGCTTGTGGATTGTCGGAGCTTTCGGCGGATGCCACAGCCTCCTTGCTGTAATAATATGCGTTGTAAAGGTCCTGCTCTTTCAGATAAATGAGTGCCAAAATGTTGCTAACCTTGGAATATTCGGCGTCCTGACCGCTGTTTTTGCGGAGGTCGGCGGCGTCTTCAAGGTATTCGTAACACTCACGGCTTTTGCCCATGTTTTGATAACAAAGTCCGATGTTGGTGTATGCGGCGGCAATGAGCGAATCGTGGGCGTTGTTGCGGATGTCGGCGTCGGTAATCTCCCGAAACGAATTGATAGCGTCTTCATAACGTCCACAAAGCGCAAGGCAGTAGGCGGCGTTGTTGAGGGCATTGATATTACCCTGCATGTCGCCGTCCTCGCTGTACATCTCCACAAGTTCACTGTTGATTTTTAGAGCCTTGTCGTACTGCTCCATCTTTTGGGCGATGTCGGCGAGGCGTTGCATGGTCTCTTTTTCGGATTCGCGGTCTTTGTTTTTTCGACAGCAATCCAACAACGATGTGAAATATTCCTCTGCCGTTGGATAATCTTCTGCGAGATAAGCACTTGCAGCGATTAGATTGGTGGTTTGGCAGATTTTGTCTGCCTGATTATATGTGTTATATACTTTGAGAGCCTTGTCAAAATTGGCTGCGGCTCGCCCATAATGTCCGCGATTGAAATACAAAAGACCTATCTCCGATTCGATGTCGGCATTGGCAATGATGCCCTCGCGTGTCTGTCGGTCGAGGGCGTTCTGTGCAGCGAGATAATAATACAACGCCTCCTCAGGCTTATTGAGCCTGCAACAAGCACGGGCTCGGTCGATGTCAGACACGTTGTCGTCTGTCTGCGCATCTGCCGCGATATTGATACAGGCAACCATAATTGTCGCCAAAAAGTATTTGCTAAAAAAATTTGTCATAGCACTACAATGTATAAGTGAGTCCCAACCTGATGTTGCGTCCGAGTTGGGGGTTGTATTGGAGGTCCATGTCCATACCAATTGCATCGATGCCGCCGTATTGCGCATCTAATACATTAAGCACCTTGATGATTCCGCTGAGGTTTTTATTAATCTTCAACGAGAATATAATGTCAAGGTTATAATATGGAGGAGCCCAATAAAAAGCGTTGTCGGTGCTCATGTAATACTTCCTTGCCCATTTGCTGCAATATAAGTTTTGTATGCTGAAATGCATGATTTTGCAGCAATCAAAATCAATCATGCACTGCGCCATAAATTTGGGAGTCTGCCTGATATAATCCACGCGCTGGAATGATTCGCCCTTGTAATTATCGTCGGAGACTTCCTCGTGTCCTGTGGAATAAGTGATGCCGCCTTTTATGTCGAGATGATGTTTTTGGTTTATATCCTTGAACACGCCAATCAACTGATAGCCGTGCAATTTGATTTTTGCATTGGATTCGTTGCGGTAAGTGCGGGTGGTAGGCGGCATGTCTGACGGCACTACGTTGCTGCCCGTGCCGTGGTACTTGCTGGTGTCAAGCGTAGCCCATACACGCAATATCGGGTCGGTGACACGGTTGGAGTACGCAACAAACTCGGCGTAGTTGGTATTGTTGAAATAATAACGCAAACCAATTTCCGTAGAACCAATCTTTTCGGGGTCGAGGTCGTTGGGCGGCATAAGCGGGAACGAAACTATAATGGAATCGGCGTCAGACACAATAGGTCTGCCTAATTTGGAATTGACGGCGTTGTACACAGGATTGCCGTGCACCGCGTTAGCCGAATACAACTGCTGCGGAGCCGGTGCCCTGTAAGCATAGGCACGCGACGCCCTGAGGGTAAGACGGCCGGTGATTTTGACAAGGCCGGCAATACGCGGATTTACCGAAACGCCCCATTTGGAGTTGTTGTCGTAGCGGATGCCGCCCGTTATGGAAAGACGTTTCCAATCCCAAACCGCCTGACCGTATGCGCCATACGTGGAATATGTGCAGGGCGCAATGCCAACGTCGCCAAAAATTGGGTCCAAGTAATCAACCTTGGAGGAAAACGCTTTGTAAGAATCAAAGTCAAACTTGTATTCAGATTCGTTGGTCATCGGCAACGCGCCCGAATACACATACGAGAGACCTGCCGAAAGGTTGAAATTGTCGGCGGCGCGGAAGTCGATATTCTCCTCCACTCCGATATCGTCGCCCGCTCCGTACATATACAGCGGGCTGCTGTCGTATGTGGTGCGCCTCTGCGAATTGCGATCCATACGGTAACGGACGTACCTCAGCACCGTGTTAGTCGTAAAACGCCCAAACTTCCAATCGCCGGACACAGCACCACGCATAATCTTTTCGCCCATCATACTGTTGTCGTCATAATAGGAGTACATCATTGGCGACACGCCGCTATTGGAAAAATCCATCCTGTAAAAATAATTGTAGGAGAATGTGAGGCCACGGTACTTGACCTCTACGCCGGTCTGCGCCGCCTCCTGTCCAAGCCGTCCAAAATCGGGATGTTGAAAGTCGCCGTGCCAAAATGTCGTATAGCCCAGAAGTTCACGGAACTGACTGAATTGAGATATATTGCGCATATTTCCAAAAACCTCTTCCGTCAATTCGAAGGGGGTGATGTCGTGGTCGCCATCGGCATCTTTATAGAAAAAATGGTCGCCACGCTGCTCGAAGAAGTTCCAACGGTTGTAAACGTCGTCCTTGTCGTAATCGGTGAAGTTCATATTCTTGTAGCGCAGATTGCTGCCATATACCGAAAACTGCGCCACGTGCTTGCCGCGTCCAAACTTGCCGCCCGCCACAAAATTGATGTAACGGTATTCGCCGCTGCCCACCAAGATGTCGCCCTCGGCAAACGGCTTGATTTCGCTGTCCATCGTTACAATGTTGATGACGCCGCTACAAGCGTCGTTGCCGTATGCCGCAGCAGCGGGACCATAGAGGATTTCTATGCGCTCCGCCTGACGGATGGGGATGTTGGCTCCGAGAGGCATACCAGTAATGGACGTTGGCTTGATGTCGGTGCCATTGAGGAGTATCTTGGTGTAAGTATTGCCCACCAAGCCGCGTTGTATGAACGCCTCGCCAAACTGCCCCGTGTGCGGCTGCGAAACCCTGAACCCAGGGACACCCCTGAGCACGTCGCAAAGCGTCACCCAGCCATTGCGGACTATCTCTTCGTGCCTGATTACGAAAGACGTTACAGGCAACTCGTCCACAGTCTTGGTGCTTCGTCCGACGGCAATCACAAGTTTCTCCTCTTCATCAACAGTATAGTTGATGTTTTTCTTGTCGAGCATTTCGCGGCCTTTGCCGGGCAGTCTCTTGTTGATATTGTCGCCGTTGATGGGGGCTATGGTATCGCTCCTATTATCAGTCTGTGCGTACAGTGAGCCTGCACCACACGCCAGAACCATCATCATTGCTATGATTCTCTTTCTCATATACGCTTTGGGACTGAAATTATTCGCTGCAAAGTTAACACCGACAGATCTGTATTCGCTGATTGAATCAATGAATGCAGAGTTGAAATTAATACTTAAGGACATTGAAAAGTTGTTCGAAGAAATGATTATACTGGATTCTATGTGGG
>JAFXMJ010000383.1 GCA_017530465.1 Bacteroidales bacterium | reverse complement strand
CGCCTTCTACAAGCGATTCGGGCGTCAGTGTATATGCAACGCCCTTGTCGGTGGCAACATACAAATAGCCCGACTGCGAAAGCCTCATCGCGTTAATCTCCGTCCCAACGCGTACGCCACCGCTAACTATCTGGCAAACAGCAGTCTTGTCGTCGCCAAAATCCAACGGCGTACTACCAAGGTCAACGGCAAAAATCCCTTTCGCACCGGCATTGACGAGGACAATGTTGTCGTTTATGAAAAGTAATTGTTTGGGTGATGATGATTTCATTGAGAGAAAAGATGTTGCAGTGTGCCAGTTGCCGTTGTGGTCGAAGACGGAAACAGGCTTATTTTCGGACGCCGACAATATGAAAAGGTCGCCCGCCGAATTGCAATCCATACTTACAATCGGTGCGCCGGAGAGTTGATTGTAACTCGCCCGAAGGTTGCCGTCAACGTACTCGTACAACGTGCCATTCTCGCCGCCAAGGAAGTATTGCGCCGAATTGTATGGATTATAAAAAGCCGTCGTAAATTTATGATTATCAGGATTTTTTGTAATT
The DNA here is from genome assembly GCA_017530465.1 of Bacteroidales bacterium. Lineage (GTDB taxonomy): Bacteria > Bacteroidota > Bacteroidia > Bacteroidales > UBA3824 > UBA3824. Next base: position 3,707 of record JAFXMJ010000383.1, on the reverse strand, counting down.
TCAATACCTTGACGGGTTATCTGTGTGCAATACTGATTGACAGCCAAAAGTTTGCCGTCGGCGGCTGCCAATGCGTTGAAATTGTCCTCGGGCATACCTCGCGGAGTTGCGCCGTCATAATTGGACTGCTGTGGAAAATCAAACGCCGACTTCCGCCACGTCTCGGCATCCTGCAAATTTGGAGCGTTAATATCAATGGAAAGGCACTCGCCGCCCACTACTGCATACGCCACGCCACCCGACAATCCGACGCGGGCGACTCGCTTGCCAAAATCACAGTAGGCAAAAAGTTCGGTTTTATTGACGTCAAAAAACTCCACCACGTCGCCGACTGCCGCCAAAATAATATCTCCATCGCAACACATATCGACAACGCCGCCATCCACCTGAATTGCCGGCAAAAAATTGAAAATCCGTCCACCTTTGCAGACATCGATGCAGCCGTCGCCATAGCCCAACGTCCAGAATTTGCCATCAGCATCCGCCGCAGAAGCCGTCAACGATGCCGACGAAAGCCCCGCAGTCCTTGTGAGCGTATTAACCTCGCCGTCGCCATCAATCGTGAACGCGCCGTGTGCACATCGGCAAAAAACTCCGCCGCCATACCTATGCCACGCCTTCACGTCATTGAATGACGGCCGCAAAGTTCACTGCGCGGAGGCGGTGAAGGATGTCAAAAGAAGGAGTAATATATTAATTAATCTTGACACGGTCGGGGTTGTTTGCGATGAACGCCGCCCAGGAATTTGAGCCAGATTTTTGGATGGGAAGACGTTTTTGGTAATGATGACAGACGGCGGCGGCGAGGGCGTCGGTGGCGTCGTACTTGTCGGGAAACTCATTGATAGTCAACGTCTGAGCCAACATCCTCGCCACTTGTTCCTTGGACGCGGAACCGCTACCCGTGATGGCGAGCTTAATCTTGCGCGGCTCGTACTCAAACACCTGCATCCCGGCATTGACCGCCGCCGCAATCGCAACACCCTGAGCGCGACCAAGTTTGAGCATCGACTGCGCATTTTTCTCATAAAACTGCGCCTCTATCGCCAATTCCTCCGGCTTGTAACTCGCCGCAAGTCCCGACACACGGTCGTAAATCATTTTCAATTTCAGGTAAGTATCCTTTACATTATGGATATCAAGGATACCTATTGCAAGGCAGTTGATTTTGCTGCCGTTGCACTCGATAACGCCGTATCCCATAAAATTTGTGCCGGGATCTATGCCTAAGATGGTCATTTCAATTGACAGTTAACAGTTGACAATGGACACAATTAATCGATGCGGACGCGCAATTTTTCCATAAATTCGCGGAGGGGCGCAATGCGCTCGGCAGTGGCGATGGTGTTGAGGATGCTGAACGCCTTTGCATAGTATTCCTCGATGATATTTTGAACGGCGGCATCCACTTTGTATTCAGCGAAGTAACGGCGGGCGATTTGAAGTTTTTCTTCAAAGGCAAATTGCTTGTTGGCGTAGAATTGTTGCCACTCCCCTACCCTTTCTTTGGGCATCAACTCCGTCATCTTGTGGTAAAAGACGGTTTTCTTGCACTCGTTGACGTCGCCGCCAACAGGTTTGCCGAGGACTTCGGGCGTCGAGTACATATCGAGATAGTCGTCTTGCATCTGGAACGCAATGCCAAAACTGATACCGGCGTCGTACAATTTCTGAGCCTCATCCTCTGACGCACCGCCAATCAACGCGCCAATTTTGAGACACGCGGCGGGAAGGACGGCGGTTTTGAGGGTTATCATCTTGATATAATCATCAAGGGTAACATCATCGCTCGTCTCAAAATCCATATCAAATTGCTGGCCTTCGCAGACTTCGATGGCGGTCTTGTGGTACAAGTCCATAATTTGTTTGCGGACATTTTCGGGCGCAGCAAATACGTACTGCGAGGCGATGTACATCATTCCGTCGCCCGAAAGGATTGCCACATTGTCGTTCCATTTGGCGTTGACGGTGGGCTGTTTGCGGCGGAGTTTGGAATTGTCCATAATGTCGTCGTGCAGGAGCGTAAAATTGTGGAAAATCTCCATACCAACGGCGGGCTTAACGGCGGCTATAACGTCGTCGCTAAACACGTTGCAAGCCATCAGCGCAAACACTGGGCGCAACCTTTTGCCGCCAAGCGACAGGATGTACCTTATCGGCTCATAAAAATTACTCGGCTCTACGGGCAGAGACATATTTTTGATTTCGTCCTCAACGAGGGCGCGGAGTTGTGGGAATGTTTTCATTTGTTTTTTAAATCTCAAAAAAGAAAATTTCGGGAAAGAATGTATGTTTTACAATGCGGCAATTTCGTCGGGCGTAAGGCCGGTGATTGCTGCGATATAATCAATGTCATCACCGTGCTGTTTCATTGCACGGGCAATGGAGAGGGCTTTTTGATGTTCGCCTTTCTTCTCGCCTTCTGCCAACCCTTCTGCCAACCCTTCCGCACGACCATCCACTTTGCCCGACGCATACGAATAGTCGGTCGCGCTCTTTTCGTTGCGCATTGCTTCAATGTGGCGGAGATAGATATTGCGCTCTGCCTCGGTCATATTGGAGCGTTTAAGAACTTCCTTCGCTTCTACAAGACCAGGAACAGAGGTGTCGTCTTTGATACTGTTGTCTTTGAGGAAGGTCATCCATTCCTCCAAGGCGTTGGCAATGGATGGACGGAAAGCGTTGATTCGCAACAATATAAATTCAGGGAACAAATCGCCGACGGTCTGTTTTTTGAGTTTGTATTTGCGAGGCTTGCCACTCGTTTTTCCTTTTTCTTTGGCGAGTTCCTCCTCGGTGAGTTCGTCTTTGCGGGAGAAATGGAGAATGTCGCCCGTCCTCACTCCGCGAAATTCAGTAGTGCCACGGTAAATATAGTCGTCGCCCTCGCCAAAGTCGTAATAGACTATGGAGATGGAATATACCTTGTTGATGCGGTCGTAGTCGTCGCCCTTCTTTACCTGCTCGGTAACGGCATTGGACACGCCAAACAATATCCTTTCGAGGAAGTATGTGTAACGCGAGGTCTGTACTTCCACGATAAAGATTTCGCCGTCCTCGTCCTGCGCCTTGATGTCAACACGGTTGAACTTCTCTTCGGAAGTATCTTGGTTGCCCTCGCTTTCGAGAATGGCTTGTATCTTGCATTTTTTGCCCAAAATGACCTCGATGAACCCTTCCAACACGCCGAAGTTGGCTTTGTTTCTCAGTAGTTTTTTCATCGCATAGTCAAAACGGATAAGTTCGCTGCTCTGCATAGCGTCGGTGATTTTAATTTTATTATAACGATGCAAAGGAACATTTTTTTTTTGAAAGTAACAAAAAATGAGGGAGTAATTTTGCACAAAAAATCCCGAAAACTTCAAAAAAGAAATTTTCGGGATTTTTTTCGGCGGGCGAGCCGCCCGCACTCCATAATCCTAATCCAACCCCATCGACACCGTGAATCCAAACTTGATGTTGCTCGTCCTGTAACTCGTGGAAATCAAAGGATTCGTGATATTGTGGTTGTAGTAGAAGCGGATTTTGAAACGCTGTGAGATTTGGTAGTCGGCGGTGGACTTGATGGAGTAACTGCGCTGACCGGCGGAGATTTCGTTGTAAAGTTCCTCAATCTCGCGGAGGATAGTCTTGTCGTCGTTGATTACAAAATCCACGCGGAGGTCGAGGTCGCTCTTGGTGCGGGTAACGCCCGAGGCGGTCTTGAT
>JAFXMJ010000382.1 GCA_017530465.1 Bacteroidales bacterium | reverse complement strand
GTGTTGCTGCTCAGGAACGGGTCGCCGCCCTGCACTTTTGTATAACGCGAGCAGATGGCTTCCAACGCCTTCTGGAAGGTTGCGACATTGATGTTCAACTTCCTGAAAATGAAGTTGGTGATGTTTTCGTCCGCCTTCATTATCGCGGTCAGGAGGTGTCCCGTCTCTATCGCCTGGCAACCCGAGCGTTGGCTCAGTGCGATGGCCTCGTTGATAGCCTTCTGACTTTTGATTGTAAACTTGTCGAAATTCATGGTTTTTGATGGTTTATGTTGTTGATTTCTGTTTGGTGTGGTTGCAAGAGTTTTGCCAAAGTGGGTTTGGTGACATTTTGGCAGTAGTTGACATATTTTCGCTGACAAAGATAATTATTTTTCTGACAATTTGCCGTGATTGGGATTTTTTTTACGGAAATTTTTTCAATTAAGCTATCAATTATCATCAATGATTAATTTGCGGAATAATATTCAGTATTTTATGCATTAATATTTACGTGTTTCCCGTAATGGTTGGGTGTGCGATTGTACGTGTTTCTCGTAATTGTTTGATTTTTGGAGATTGTTTTCGGGGTTAGGGTAGGGGGTAAGAATAATTTAAGGGCATCGGATGTAAGTGTCAGTTTTTGACTTTTTTACTTACCCGATGCCCTTGGTTAATGACTTGGTTCTGACAGGCCTCGCTTTCTGTCGCCTGCCTTCATCTGACTGATTGCTTGGGTCTTGCATGATATTCCGTTTTTGAGGGTTAGAATACCAGGCTGTCACATTCAATCTTGAAATTCGACTTGTGTGAGTCAAACTTGCTGTTGTTGCTGAGACCATTGACAGCTGCTGCCACTACTGCTGCGGCTACTGCTACGATTGTGATGATTGTTGCCATAATCTTAATTGTTTAATTGGTGAAACATTTGCTTTATTAGTTGATGCAAATGTATAAATATGCAGAAAAATGTACAACTTTTTTATGTTAAATTTACGTTAAGCCGTGCGTTTTTTTAGAATTTGAGATAAAAATCCCTTGTAAGGCATTTGTAGGGCATTGTATAATTGCCGTCGCGGTCGCGGATTGTGAGTTGATTTTGCTGCAGAGGCAGGATTTTATTTGAAAATGTCAAGAGTGCGCGTATTGGTTCGCGGCCTTCGCGGCTTATGACGGCGGTTTTTCGGCAGAGATGCAGGTGGTTTAACGCGCAATGCCGCACAAAATCCAATTTTTCGCCCCACGGAATTATGACTGAAAACTTGCCGCCGGGCATCAGGAGTTTTGCCACACCTTTTATTAATACATCAAACGGCAACGACTCCGCTTGCCGCGCCAACATCCGTTTCTTGTCGGGGCTGCCGGTAGTTTCCGTAAAAAATGGCGGATTGCTTACTATATGGCTGAATGTCAATGGTTTGTCGTTGCAATAATCTATGAAATCTGTGTTGATGACCGTGATTTGGTCTTTGAATCGGGATTCGTTTATATTTCCAACAGCCTGATTGTAAGCGTCTTGGTCAATTTCAATGGCTGTGATTTTTGCTTCTGTGGCTCGTTGTGCGCACATCAATGCGATAAGCCCTGTCCCTGTGCCGATGTCGAGGATTTTGGTTGCACCGTCCACGTCGCACCACGCGCCGAGCAATACGCCGTCGGTGCCGGCTTTCATCGCCGTCTTGTCTTGACGGATGGTGAATTGACGGAATGTGAAAGTGGCGGTGGGCATGGTCGGCGGGATTATTGTAATTAAAACTTGTCAAAAATTCCCAATCCAAACAGCGCGAAATCGTATTTCACTGGGTCTTGTGGGTCAAACTCGCGGAGTGCCGAGGTGATTTCTTCGACGGTCTTCCAATCGTTTGCCTTGCGGGTGATGAGACCGAGTTTGCGGCCAGTGGAAGAGGTATGAGGTTCGAGGGGCAGCATCAATGCGGATGTCGGTATGTCCCATATCACAAAATGCACTCCCGATTTGTCTTTGCGGCAGAGCCACATTAGGTACATATTCAGGCGTTTGCCCGCCGCGCCTTTGCTGACGTCGGCGATGTGCTTGGTGGTGCGGAGAGGATAATTGCACTCAAAAAAAATCTTGCGGAAGTCGATGAGCGTTTCGCGGATGTTGCCGTGCTTGCGGAAGGCGGATTCAAATACGTTTTTAAGTCCGCCGTGATTGCGGTAGATGTTTTGAAGGCTCGCCACACAATATTGAAAGTCTGCATTTTGAAACGTTCTGTGGACAAATGGTGGAAAGTCGTCAACGTTTTGCGCATCGAAATCCATCACAAAATCATACGGACGGTTGCCCATTATGTCCATCATTTTGTGGGCATTGTTGACAATCATCTTGCGGTTGCCCCACGCAATCGTTGACGCCAAAAAACCTGAAATCTCAATGTCCTCACGCGCAGTGAACGAGTGCGGTATCTGTATCGGGTCGCTCTTGATGAACTCCGGCGTATTGTATTGACGGTACTTATCGTCCAATAATTCTTTTAACAATGCATAGTCCATAATTCAACTTTCAATTTTTCCGTCCTTAATCCTGATGATGCGGTCGCTCATTTCGGCGAAGTGTTCGTCGTGGGTGACGATTACAAAAGTGTGCTTGAACTTGTCGCGCAGGTCGAAAAGCAGGCTGTGCAGTTCGTCGCGGTTTTTGGAATCGAGGTTGCCCGACGGTTCGTCCGCAAAAATCACTGACGGACTGTTGATTAACGCACGGGCGATGGCTACGCGCTGTTGCTCGCCGCCTGAGAGTTCCGACGGCTTGTGTGTGAACCTTTGCGAGAGGTTGAGGTATGTCAATAGTTCTTTGGCGCGGGTTTCCGCCTCGTTTTTGGGCGTGCCGGCGATGAGAGCAGGGATGCATACATTCTCCACCGCGTCAAATTCGGGCAGAAGGTGGTGAAATTGGAATACAAATCCAATCTTCTTGTTGCGAAACTCGGCCAACTTGTTGCCGGTCAATTTATTGGCGTCGATGCCGTCGATGATGACCTCGCCCGTGTCGGCTTTGAGTAGCGTACCGGCTATCTGCAAAAGGGTAGTCTTGCCTGCGCCGCTTGCGCCGACAATAGAGACCACCTCCGAATCGTTGATGTCGAGGTCGATGCCTTTCAGCACTTGGAGGTTGCCGAATGATTTGGTAATATTTTTGAGTTGTATCATGGTGCAAAGGTAGTTAAAATGTTGCAATATTTCACTATTTTGCAAAATAAAATGCTTATCTTTGCGCTTGTTTTGTTAAAAAACGTCACGGAAAGACATGCGCACTACACATATAGAATTGTTGGAGCAAATACGCAACCACGGAAAACTGACTACGCGGCAGCAGGTGAGCCTTACTGCCAAATTGTCTATGCCGGCGATACTTGCGCAGATTTCCTTCATCCTGATGCAGTACATAGACGCCTCGATGGTGGGGCATCTTGGCGCGGAGTATTCGGCAGCGGTCGGGCTCGTAAGCAGCACCACGTGGCTGTTTTTCGGATTGACGGAGAGCCTTGTGGCGGGGTTTGCTGTGCTTGTGGCGCATCGTCTCGGCGCAAGGGACAACCGTGCCGCCCGCGACATACTCCGTCAGTCGCTCACCGTTTGCTTGCTATGGGCGGTGGTCCTGTCGGGTGTCGGGATGGCGATAAGCCCCTTCCTGCCCGTTTGGCTCAATGGCGGCGACGATGTTGCGTCGCTCTCGTCGTCGTACTTTATGATATTTTCGGCGGGTCTGCCTTTTTTCCAACTCAACTACTTCTCCGCGAGTATGTTGCGCAGTAGCGGCAATGTCAAGTTTCCGAGCGTATTGAATTTTGTGATGTGCATATTGGACGTCATTTTCAATTATTTCCTCATCAACAATCCACACGAAGTAACGATTTTTGGCACCAAATATCTTCTGCATTGCGCGGGGCTTGGCGTGAGCGGAGCTGCATTGGGCTCTGTATTGGCGGTGCTGATTGTGTCGGTGGTGATGGCGTGGTACTTGTTTTGCCGGTCTAAGGAACTTCGCATATACGGCGAGCGTGGCTCGTTCCGTCCTGAGCGCGACAATATGCGCCACGCCCTCAAAATCGGTGTTCCAATTGGCGGCGAGAGGTCGGTGATGAGCCTTGCCTACACGATAATTATTGCTATCGTTGCGCCGCTCGGCAATGTGAGTCTCTCTGCCGACACATTGGCGGTAACCATCGAAGGACTTTGCTATATGCCTGGCTATGGAATAGCCGACGCAGCTACGACGCTCATCGGACAGTGCGTGGGCGCGGGCAGGAAGCGGCTCGCAAAAAGTTTTGCAAAAATTACTGTGCTGTCAGGGATGATAGTGCTTACGGTGATGTCGCTGATAATGTTTTTGACGGCGCGGTATGCAATGTCGCTGATGACTCCCGTGGACGAAATCATCGACCTCGGCACTACAATATTGCGCATCGAATCGTTTGCAGAGCCGTTTTTTGGAGCGGCAATTGTTTGCTACGGAGTGTTTGTGGGTGCGGGCAGCAGTGTTGCGCCCATTGCCATCAATGTATCGTCAATGTGGATTATCAGGATACCGCTGTCGTTTTTCATTGTTGGTAAGATGGGGTTGACTGGCGTTTGGGTTGTAATGGCAAGCGAAATCGCAGCGCGTGGCATTATTCACTTAATCTATTTACGTTCAGGACGTTGGCTCCATACTCAGGCAATGCGCGAGGCAATTGCTAAAAATAGGAAATTATAATTAATACTCCGTCACCTCTTCGTATGTGTCATTTTCGGTGAGCATATAAGCCTTGCCGGGGCGTTTGTGGAGCATATAGACGATTTCGGGATGTTGGAAGGCGATTGTATAGAGGTCGCTGTCGAGGTTGGCGTAGAAATCGAGCGGCAGATTGTCCGACGTGCCTTTTACAAATTCTGATTCGTATTCCAAAAAATACCAACCCGAAAAATCGCCTTCGGGTTCGGCACGGTACATGTACGCAATCTTGTTGTTGTAATCCAAAACCCCCGACGAAACCCGGCAGCCAATACTGTCGTCGTCCCAGTCGGGCAGGGCGTCGCGCTTG
>JAFXMJ010000381.1 GCA_017530465.1 Bacteroidales bacterium | reverse complement strand
TATCTACAATCCCACATTTGTAATCCAGGACTTGGAGCCTATTGAACAGACTGTGCTCCCTCCGTATCTTCGTCAAGGCGACAAGGTGGCTGTATTTGCACCGAGCAACGCCACAAGCGACGAGGACATCCGCGACGGCATCAACACATTGAAATCCTGGGGTTTGGAAGTGATTGAGGCTGACAATTTGACTCTCAGTTACAGCCGATACGCCGGCACGTTGGACGAGAGGGTCAAGGCGATGCAAAAATTGCTCGATGACGACGAAATCCGCGCTATCTTCATGACACGTGGCGGCTATGGCGCGGCGCAACTCTTGCCCTGCCTCAAATGGAACAAGATGCAGCAAGCCCCGAAATGGATTGTCGGATACAGCGACATTACGGCACTGCACATCTACGTCAACAATATGGGCATCGCGTCGATTCATGGCCCGATGATGCGCGGATTCAACAAGGATGCTGCAAGCGTCAACGCATTGAAAGCCATGATATTTGGCGAAAAGGCCGACATCGAAATCCCTTACAACGACGATTGCATCCAAGGCAAAGCTACGGGCAGAATCGTGGGCGGCAACCTCTCGCTGATATACGCGATGAACGGCACGGCCTTCGACCTCAACACCTCCAATTCAATCCTTTTCATCGAGGACACCGGCGAGGCGAATTATTCCGTTGACCGTATGCTGCTGAGCCTACAACAGTCGGGCAAATTGCAGAATGTGAAGGGCATCATCGTTGGCGAATTTAGCGGCGGCAGCCAGGGCAGCGACCTCCCACTCAACGAAATCATCCGCAAATACGTCGGCGAACTTGGCATCCCCGTAGTCTATGGCGTACAATCGGGACACGACACAGTGAACATTCCGATAATGCTCGGCAGGGAGGCAACAATTACAGTGGACGGCACGACGGCAAAAATAGAATTTGACAAGACGTTTGCAAAATAATTGGTTGTGCGGACGGCTTTTCCCGCCCACCATCAAAACTCCACGCCAAGGCTGAGAGTAAACAGATGTTGATTTTTCAATTCATCGGTACAGATACGGCGGAAAGTCCAGCCTGCGCCGCCAATGATTGCAAAATCGCCCTCACCGCAGCCCAAACGGCAACCAAGGATTAGTTCGTCAAAATTGGAATTGCCGTGCCGTCCGAAGAAACCGCCGGTCTTAAGATTGATATACGGCGTGTAGCGGCTGTGCGCCAAAAAATTGTACCGCACATCCATATAAATGTCGAGTACCGGCTCCGCATAATCGCAACACTCCTCGCAATCGTCTTCATTCTCATATACAGTATAGCGGTCGCCGTAGGGATTGTCGATAATCTTGTGCCGCTCGCCCTTTTCGTCGATAAAATAATCGTCATGGAAAGTGTCGTCATTGGCGTCATACCAGCCAAGCGGCTTGGTGTCCACAGGCCTTGCGGAACGTGTGCCGCCATATTTGTTAGACATGCCGCATCCAAAGAAAAAATGCGGGTTGAACTGGTAGCCAATAGTGAGCGCAGGGCCGCCGAGGGCAAAGTCGAGATTGGCACTACCGTCAGCCTCGAGAAAAATGTTGATGCCCTGATTTTCGTGGGTGTATTCGCACTGACCAAACACCGACAAGGCAATAGTCAGCAATATGATTGTGAATAATGTTTTCATGATTTGATACTCTTTTTTTGATTAAAACTCATATCCCACTTTAAAAAGGAAAGTTGCGCTGCCGAGGTCGTCCACGGGATTGAGCTGCAAGCCCATCGCCACATTGACGGCATGACGGTAATTCTTGTTGAAGCCAAATCGGGAGCCAACGATAAAGGCGCGGTACAGGTCGTTGGTATCGTAGGCTACATCCTTGCCCACCCTAAACTCAAAGAAAGGCGAGGCGTTGGTACGTTTGCAAAGTACGCATTTGATGGTTATGTACAACGGCATACAAAACTCGTTGTCCTCTACCTGCTTCCTCTCGGTGGAGCTGTGCTGAACGATTTCACCCTGGTCATCGATGGTGAACCACTTGTTGACAACGTCATGCTTTCTGAAAAACAGGCCGTATGGCTTCGCACCAAAACCAACAGAAAAATGGTCGGAAAAATTGTGGACGACATTCAGCGACACTCCACGTGTCTTGTAATCGGTGTTAGGAGCCAACTCTGCCTCCACGAGCATAGAAAAATTGCCCTTGCGCATCTCGGTGCTGTCGCCATCCTGCGCATACGCCCTGATGCTCAATAGCATCAGGACTATCAGTATTAGTTTGTTCATGTAAAAGTATTAATTGATGTTGTATATCATCAATATAACACTTTCGCGGCACGAAACCCTATATTATTTCTACAAAAAATTAATTGCAACCCAACATTGCAGCTATTGAGATGTACAATCCCTTGACCGCCAGATACAGGAAATAACAAGCCACGCCGAGTATCACAATCAGTATCGCCGACTTCCACGCACTGCGGCGCACTTCGTCGATGACATCGGCGTCGTCTTCCACAAAGCCGACTATGAGGCGATAATTCTTGGCGTATGAGCGGTAGAATAGGTCGAGCACGTCGCCGATATAAGGCGTGAGACCGATGAAACAGTCAAGGACTATATTATAAAGCATAGCCAAGAAAAGCGGAATAGACCTTATCTTAAACAGCGCGACAAAGAGGAACGGAACCGACAATACAATGGTGAGAAAGTCGCCAACACCTGGTATGAAAAAACCCAACAATGCATCCGCCAAGCACTTGTCCATCAAGAACGAAATGCCCTTCACAGTGCGGTACATCCAGTCGTTTTCAAGTTTCTCGCGGGCGAGTTCCTTTTTTTCGCGTCGTTTTTCTTCCTTAGCCAATGCCCTTTCCATCTTGGCTTTTTCGATTTCCGATTCAAAACCAAGGTTTTCGCGGGCTATAGTCCTTCTCTTACACTCCATTATTTGAGATGATTATATCTGGATAGTTTTCTTGCCGTCGAGGAAGTCGTTCCAATCCTGCTCCGACATGCCGGTGGTATAATCGCCGGCAAGCTCGATGAGAGCCTGCTTGAGCGCGTCGTGACCTTCGGCGGTGTTGATTTTGCGGGCGGTTTCCTGGATGAACGCCGCACGGTCGTCAATTGCCTGCATACGCTCTGCAAACGCTTCCTTGATTTTGGCGTATTCGCGGTCATACACCTCCTGGGCGAGATTTTGCTGGATTTTCATAGCCTTCAATTGCGCGATGCTGTTGCAAAGGTCGATGCCTTCCTGCAATACGGCGTTGCCCTGCATTGCAATATCGACGACTGACTCCTGCGAAGCCTTCTTGCCAACGATGGAACGTGCGGTTTCTTCGGTGAACTTCATATCCTTGGTCACCGTGTCGCGGAAATTCTTGACAGCGTTGGTGAGGTTTTCGGGCAATTGGATTTCGTCGAGTTTTTGTACTTTGACGGTGTTTACTAAGTGTTCGTCTAACTTCCCCTCGGTAATTTTTTTGGCGAGGTGGAGGAGTTTGATGATGTCGTCGAGGTGCTGCGCCGCCGTGCGTTTGGTTTCGGGGGTAGAAGTAACGATTGCTGCAAGGCGTTTGGTAATGTCCACCTCTTTGAGCTTCAATTCGTTGTATTTGAGCGTGTCGTCGGCAATTGCCTTTGTGCGGCGTTCAATCTCGTCGGTGTCCACGCTTATATCAACTGCAAGACCCTCGTACCTGTCGATGACTGGGCTGCACGTCTTGTTCCATTCATAAATGTCGCGCTCGTACTTGCGCTGCGCACTGCCAAGCGTCAGAAATTTGCCAATTCCCGATGGCGGCTCCGGCTTGGTAACTTGCGCCTCGATGTAGTTTTCTTTGAGGCTGCCAAGCGTCTCCTGGCTGCTCTGGATATGGTCTTTATAATAATTGATGCTAATATTGGCGTCGTTGATGCGGCGTTCGAGCGTGTGCATCTCCTTGAGGATTTCGTCACGCTGCTTCTTGAGCTCGCGAGCCTCGGGCGTCGAATATATTGTATTGATGAGGGTTTCCATCTCCTTGTCGAACACCTTGTCGGCATTGCGGGCAAACACCTCCGCCTCGGGTATCATCACGTCGTTGAGGGTCTTATAAATCTCCACGAGTCTCACCTCGTCGGTGCGAATAGTAGCCACATCACTTGCAATCGCGCCACGCAACTCGGCAAAGTCGCGGTGAAGTGCCGTCGCTTTCTGACCCGTCTTCACATAATGCGAAATCATATTGATGCCCGCAAGCACAAGCCCGACAGACCTATCTTTCTGAACGCTGAATTGTGATGCAGACCTCGACAACGCTTTTGTAAAACTATCGGACACGTCGCCCACCAATGCACCACACTTGCCATAAATGCCATCGTAGGCGAGTTTTACATTTTGATGCATCGCATCCACATCGAGGAATTGCACCGAATCAAAATCAAACAACTCTGGCATCGTCGCCTTGATGCTGTCGCCAAACAAGTCTATCAACGACAACGCATATTTTTTATAAGACTCGCAGGTGCTTTGCCTGATTTCAGAAAAATCCGACACAAGCTCGCGGATGGTGTTGCGTGCGTCGCCATACGCACCCGCAATGTCGGAGTATTTGGCAAAAATCTGCTGCGCCTCGTCCTGCACCCTCTTGATGGCCTCCACGCCGGATACGGTGTTGATAAGACCGGAGGCAGCGTCCACAAGGCTGAGGTTGATGCCATTGTCCACCAACGATTTCAGCTGTCCGAGGATGTCGTCCGATTTCAAGAGCTTCTTATTGACAGTGCCAAACACATTGTCGGTGTCGCCGGCCTCTACTAATGCGGGTATGGTATGCTCCTCCACCAAGGTGAAAGAACGGCTGTTGGTGACAAAACTCTTAGCCACAGCCTCATCTTTGGTGTTCTGGAAACACTCCCAGACCAGCCGGCTTATATCAGGCGAATCGCCAGCGATGCCCACTTTGGCGAGATCCTCCTGCAATTCCCACGCGAGGTCGCTGCGGGTGAAGGTTGACCCGTCTGCGTAAAGCGTATCGGCGAGTGTCTTTATCTTGTCCAATATCAATGCAGTATCCATAAGCGTTGAGTATTTTCTTGTTTTGACGATGTTTGATTTCATACGCGACAATTTACGTGTCGGTTGAGCGTCCAAATTTATGAAAAATTTTTATCAAAATAACAATTGAAGTAAAAAATATTCAAAAATTTTTTGTCCGTTGCTCCTATTATAATAACTTTGCACCATAAACTAAACATTTAGGCAACCACAATGAACGAAAACATATTGGCACTCAGCCCCACCCTGCTGTGGAAAAACTTCCGCGAACTGACCCTCATCCCCCGCCCTTCCAAGCACGAGGAGAGGGTGACTAAGTTTTTGCTTGAATTTGGCAAGCAACACGCCGACGAGGCGTTTCAAGACAAGGCTGGCAACGTGATTTGGCGCAAAAAGGCGACCAAGGGTATGGAAAACCGTCAATCAATCCTTCTGCAAGCGCACTGCGACATGGTGCCGCAAAAACGCAGCGACAAGAC
>JAFXMJ010000380.1 GCA_017530465.1 Bacteroidales bacterium | reverse complement strand
TACGGACTGCTAATATTCTTCGGCATGGACAAAATAATGTAGGACGTTTTTTTTAACATAAATTACCATTATTTTTTTTGCGGAAAATCACCGTCAATTGCTTAATTATGACTATATTTACCGCCAATTATATCCCAAAAACTTGAAGGAAGCGGCTTTATATAATACACTGACTATCTGTCTATTGCTGATGTGCAACAACTCCTTCGCGCAATCGAATGAGAGCGGTGTGCACGTCTCTGGCGGCGTGATGGCTGCGCTCATCGTGGCTGGCGTGGTGGTACTCGTGCTGCTGGTGGTATTGTATATGGCGTTCAAAAAAATCAAGCGCATCAATTCGCGCCTCGAAGCCCAGAAGGACGAGATTGAATGTCAGAAAAACCTCATCCTCGTCAAAAACGAGCAAATCACCGATTCCATCAATTACGCCCGCAAAATCCAGGACTCCATACTCGTGCCGGAAGCCAAGATACGACGCTGGATGCCCAATATGTTTGTGTATTACAAGCCCAAGGACATCGTGAGCGGCGATTTCTATTGGTTTAGCCGATACGAAAGCAAATACGTAATCACAGCCATCGACTGTACTGGACATGGCGTGCCGGGCGCGTTCCTATCGATGATTGGCAATACGCTCCTGCACGAAATAGTAAACATCAAGCACGTATTCAAGCCCGACCAGATACTCGCTATGCTGCACACCGGCATCACTCTCGCGCTCAATCAAAACAGCGAGGATTCGGGCAGCGAGGACGGCATGGACATGAGCCTCTGCACGGTGGATTCACGGCTCAATAGGTTCCAGTTTGCCGGCGCAAAAAATAGCATCTACGTCGTGCAGGGCGACAAGCTCAAGGTGCTCAAGGCCAATTATTACTCTGTGGGCGGCAAGTCGCTGCGCCCGGGCATGAAGGTGGAATTTACCTGCTACGACTTTATGTACGACGAGAATACGTCCATCTATATGTTTTCCGACGGCTACCTCGACCAATACGGCGGAGAGAGCAATGAAAAATTCAACTCGCAGAGATTCAAGGAGTTGATACTCGCCAACCGCACCCTGCCTATGGACGAGCAGAAGGCTGTCATCACCAAGACAATGGAGCAGTGGATAGGCGACAGGCAGCAGATAGACGACTTCCTTGTGATGGGAGTCAAGCTCGCAGGACTCGGCAGACACGACGAACCAGCACCCCAGCAGACACAAAAAGCCATTGCCGAATAAGCAAATACACGATTCCTACGCAAAACGGCAAAAAAAAAATCCCCTCCAAATATTGTATGTTTCCTCAGTTTTGACTAAATTTGCCGCTAAGAAAATCAAACATCAATGCGGGTAATCATCAAGATATTAACATCGGCAGCATTAGCCATTTGCACCGCCATTTCCTCCTACGGGCAGACCCCTCTGCCTGACGTGGGAAACGACGCAATGCCTGATTTGTATATCGACGGCACATTGCACACGATGCACGAAGACACCGACACCGCATTAGTGAACATGGAGCAACGCCTCCAGACATACCGCAGCAAGCGCAAGCTCACCGACGAGGAGAAGGCCGACTATTCCACAGTCTGCAACAATCTTGCAATCCACTACCGCAAAAACGGTAGGCTCGACATCGCAGAGCAATTCTACGAGACCGCATACCGCATCCGCAAGGAGCTTGCCGAAAAGTCGGACCGCTACCGCATCCTGTGGGCAGACATACTCAACAATTACGGCTTGTATTTCCTCGACATCAACGACAAAGACCTCGCAATATACTACCTTAGCAAGGCATTGGAAACCAGGCTCATTAGCGGCGACAGCCTCGATGCAAATTCGCCAGCTGCCAACGCCACAGCAGACAATTACGACAACCTCGCATTCGCACTCTACAAGGCGCACCAGATGCAGGAAGCCGCCGACAATTACGAAAAATCACGCGCCATCCGCCGCCGTCTCGTGCTCGAAAGTGGACAGCCGGAGTGTTATATCGGCGACTACATCACCACGATGCAAAACCTCGCCGCACTCTACAAGCAAAACAACCAGGCTATCGACGCGCTCGCAGCAATGATAGAATTGCGCGAGACACTCACACAGCTGCACACCAACTCGCCGTCGGAATACCTCGACCAAATAGCCAACGCCAAGCACAACACCGCCCTGCTATACGGCATGCTCAACCAAAAGTCGCAGGCGGCAGACGCAATGAACCTTGCAATCAAGGATTACAACGTGCTTGCCCTCTCCGACCGCAACAAATACCTTCCCGAAGTGGCTGCCGCACTCAACCAGGCCGCCAACTACTACGCAGACCTCGGCGACTACGCCAACGCCGAGAAGTATTACAAGAAGGCTCTCGACATCAATACCAAGCTATACGCCGAACACCTGACAGACCCCACCGAAATGGCGGCAAACCTCAACAACCTCGGACGCATGTATTACGACCAGTCGAAGATGGAGGAGGCGAAGGACTGCTACATCAAGGCTAAAAAAATATTTGACGCCGACGACCCCACCGACATCAAGGCGGCTCTCAACAAGGCTATGACCAACATCAACATTGTGATGTACTACATATACGAAAAAAACTGCGGAATCGACAGCGACGAGTACCCAAATTGCGCCAAATACCTGAAAGAGACCATCGAGAGCCTGAGGGCTTTCCTCTTCAACCCGAGCGCAAACTATTACTACGACTACGCCCAAAAACTGCTCCGCACCATAACAAACTGACAGCGATATGACATTTGAAGACGACATATTAGAATACAGCCAGAGCATCGAAAAACTCCAACGCGAAAATTCCGCCCTCAAGCGGTTGCTGAGGAGGTACACCCTATTTGGCGAAGACGACCCACTCGACAACCTCGGCGACTGCGACGTCACCGCGCAGATGCGTGAAGTGGAGTACATGACAGAAACGCTCTTCCACACGCTCCTGATGCCGGCTTTTGCAGGCGAGCTGCTTACCAACGAGAAGGGCATCCCCACCGACTTCGTATTCACGAGAGCCAACATAAAGTTTGCCAGCTTCTACCACTTGGAAATCAAGGACATCATCGGCAAGACCAATTCGGCATTGTCGCTGCTCAAATCCAACCTCTGGCTCGACACCATTGCCACCACCTCCAAGACCTTGGACACCAAACAGTTGCAGATAATGGAGGGCGATGATGTGTTTGACGTCAATATCGTCAGCTTCAATCACACATCATTCATAGCACACTTCGTGATAGAAAACGCCAGCGACTACTCTTCGCTCGGCATCCCCCCCACCCCGCCGACGCCCGACTTTATGCAGCCGATGGACATCCGCCTCGTAATGGCGCGGCGCGAGCTTTCGGAAAGCGAAAGCCGTTACAAGACGCTATTCAACGGCATATCGCAGCCCATCATCATTGTGGATTCCGACGGCAACATCATCCTGCTCAATAAGTCGGCAGTGGAGCTATTTGAGGAAGACGACAAAAACCTCATGGCTGGCATTCAGGACGTTCCCGCCGAAAAACTCATCGACATGGACTACGTGCGCCAGATTTTCAAGACCGGCGAGCCTATATCGCGCCGCGTTCAGATGCACATCAATGGCAAAGACCGCTGGTACCAGTGCCACATGCAGCTCATCAACGACCTCTTTGGCGAGAAGGTGGTGCAGATAATCTCCAACGACATCACCGAACTCAAGCACTACCAGGCGGAGCTCATCGAGGAAAAGATACACGCCGAGCAGTCCAACAACCTGAAGTCGATATTCCTCTCCAACATCGCGCACGAGACCCGCACCCCAGCGAGCATAATATGCGGACTCGCACAGATGATGCTCTCGGGCATCAACAAGGACAAGTACGACGAATACATCACCACTATATACAGCAATTGCAAAAAACTCCTCGAAATCATCGACGACATCGTGGAACTCTCTAAAATAGAGAGCGGACAAATCAAATTAAGGCACGAAATATGCAGCATCAACGATATGGTGGAAGAGGCATTTGCCAATTTGCAATACGCACTCCACGAGACCGGCAAGCCCATCAGAGCCTTGCGCACCACATCCATCGACGAATACGAATCGCTGATATATGCCGACAATCAGTACATCAGCCAGGTATTCCGCAAGCTCATATCCAACGCCGTGACATTCACACAGCAGGGCGAGATAGAGATAGGGGCGCGCATCGACGGCGGCAAGCTGACCTTCTTCGTCCGCGACACGGGCATTGGAATCCCCAAAGACCGGCTGCAGACCATCTTTGAGAAATTCCGTCAAGGCGACGAGGGCGCACGGAGGCAGTACGGAGGCAATGGACTCGGACTATCGATTTCCAACGAGCTTGTACGGTGCATGCACGGCACATTGCAAGTGCAAAGCGAGGTAAACAAAGGCTCCACATTCAGTTTTACAATCAAGTACGACCGCGCCGGAGTGTGAATGGCGTCGGACATAGTACCATATACATAACGACAACGACATGCAGAGAAGACTACTAAATATCATCATCGCAATATTGACGGCGGTAGCAACGATTGCAACAGGCGGCGGGGCGGCGGCACAGGAAGCCGACAGCACACAGTTTGACCAGCTCATCAGCCAATGCAACGAACTCATCGCCACCGAGCCACACAGCGCAGTAGAATACGCAGCAATGGCAAAGCAGATAGCAGAGACCTCCGGCGACAGCGTCAACATCGCCACGGCATACGCCACGCTCGGCAAGTGCTATTACCACAGAAGGGTTTATTATCTGGCAATGGACTTGTTGTTCAAGGCTTTTGAAATCAACGCACTCTTAGACCGTCAGGAGCCCCTCGCCGAGTGCTTCGTGGACATCGCGCAGACCTACCGTGAACAAGAGGTCTATGACATGGCGGAAGAATACTGCAACAAGGCCATCACCATCTGCGACCAATACAAATACCCAAACACCAAGGCATACGCATTGACGACGCTCGGCAGGATTTACATCCACACCAGCGAAGACGAAGCAGTGCCAAAACTATTCAAATCCAAACAGATATACGATTCGCTCGGCCTTAGCGACAAATCGGCTGACATCAACCTCTACATAGCAATGGCGTATTCTAAGCTCGACGAGAGCGACTCCGCAATTGCAATCCTCGAAAAAAACCTCAAAGAATACGGCAATTCCGGCAACAAGAGAGCCATCGCCCGCACGTACTTTGTATTCGGACACACATACGACGGACTCGGCGACCGCGAAAAAGCCGAAAATTATTACAAGACAGCTCTCACGAAGTTCAATGAGTGCAATATGCCCCACGAAATCATCCTCACACGCATTAGGCTCGGCAACCTCCAATACAGAAACAAGGCATACGAAGCCGCCATCGAAAACGCCTCCAAAGGACTCCAAGAGGCACAAAAAGAGGAGCGAGACCACGGCACCGAGGAAATCATCTGCAAGCATCAGGCATACGAAATACTATACAAGAGCTACCAAAAAATCGGCAACAACGACCTCGCGCTCCAGTATTGCGAGCGTTTTGCGCAGACCGGCGACAGCGTGTACACTCTCAAAAGGCAGGAGCAGTTTTCGGAATTTCAGGTCAGCATGGAGAGCCAGCGTCTGCAAAAGGAAATCGACATGCTGCAAGTGAACTCCGAGAAGGAAAAACTCCGCATCGAAAAGAAGCAGGCCAACCGCAACATCACGCTCCTCGGCATCATCATCGCCCTTGTGATAGCCGTAGTAATCATCTATTACTTCCGCTACAAGGAAAAAGCCCGCCACAACGCCGACCTCTCGCTCTCCAACAGCCGCATGGAGCAGGAAATCAAGGAACGCAAGATAGCCGAGACAGAACTCCGTAATTCGGAGGAGAAATACCGACTCCTCTTCCGCAAGACCCCGGTGGGCATCGTGCAATTCAACGACAAGCACATCATCACTGCCGTCAATGAAAGGTTCATCCAGATATTCGGACTCAAAAATAAGAGCATCATCGGTCAGGACATCTACACGGTGATACCACAAAAACAATTTGACATCATAGAGCAAAACAGCGACACTGGCAAAGACAGCATCTCCAAAAGCGAGCTCAAGGTCAATACTTCAGGCGGCGAGGTATTTGCGTCGGTGTCATACAAGTCATACGCCGACCAGACTGGCACAAGCGTCGAGAAGGGCGGCATCCTCATCATCGAAGACATCACCGAACGCAAGGTGGCAGAGGCACAGCTTGCAGCATACAACGCCGCATCCGACAATATCATCGAGATGATGCCCGAATCGATATTCCTGCTCGACAGCAAGGCAAACTACATATTTGCACAGATACCCGGCATCAATATCACGGAGCGCAATACATACCTCGGCAAAAATATGCGCGAAATGCTCGCGCCCGACGTGTTGCTGCCGTTCCTCGTGGCTTTCAATACTGTCAAGAAGACAGGCGAAGTCCAATACGCGGAATATGAGACGGAAAGTGACGACCCCACGCACCCCACAATATTCAACGAAGCGCAATTCACCCGCTGCGACGAAGACAAGGTGCTTGTGGTAGTCAGGGACATCTCGCGTCTCAAGATGGCGGAATCCAAACTCCGTATGGCAAAACGCACCGCCGAATCGGGCAGCAAGGCCAAAAACGAGTTTATACTCGGCATATCGTCGGAGCTCAAAGAGCCGATAGAATCGATACTCTACAACTGCGAGCAGCTGACTCCATCAGTAAAAGGCACTGAAGCCTCCGAAAAACTCAAACTGGCCATCAATTCGGCACTATTTGTCAATGAGACCTTCACCGACATCCTCAAGCTAACCGAAGTGGAAGAAGGCAAGCCCGCCAACATCAAGGAAGTAAACCCGTTGGAAGTGGCGAAGAGTGTGTTTGACATTTTCAAGAGCCGCGCCGAAGACAAAAAAATCGGTTATAAGTTTGAGGCCAAGTCGGGACTGCCGTCGTCATTGGTGCTCGACGAAATCCGCCTCCGCCAGATATTGTTCAATATCATCTCCAACGGTATTAAATATACCGAAAAAGGCTACGTAAAACTCATACTCTCCACCACAGAGAACGCCCTCACCCAAAATACCAACCTCAATTTCATCGTGGAGGACACCGGCATAGGACTTTCCAAGGAGCAGATTGACAATTTATTCAACGACACCAATGTCAAGAAGGGCTTGGTACTCACCAAAAAGATGATAGACGCCATTGGAGCCTCCATCCACATCAAGTCGGAGCTTGGCAAGGGCAGTTCGTTCATTATTTCAATTCCCAATGTGCTTTCCATCAAGCAGCCCGATGTAGATGCCGAGGCACTGCACGCAACGGAAGCAAAACCCGTATCCAACCGCCGCAAAAATTCGGACGCAATGCGCGAATACATTTCGGTGCTCAAAGACAAGCTGATGCCGCAGTACCACGAAATGGAGCAGCAGATTTCATTCGAGGCGTTGGAATCATTCGTAGCGCAATTGAGGGAGCAGTCGGAGCATTACAAAATAGAAAAAGGCATCGAACTCGCAGACGAACTTGCCATCGACATCCGCAACTACGACATTCCAAATATCACACGCAACATCCGCAAGATAGAGGCTTACATTCAGAACAACATACACGACCTGCAAGGAGAGTAGGCAATAAAACAATTAAACACATACAACAATAACACAACATCTACTAACTACTTTATTATGAGAAGACAAATTTTGACAGCGGCAGTAGCGGCGATATTGCTCGCAGGCTGCCAGGGTCAGCAAGCACAGCAACAGGAACAGCAGTGTTGCAAGGCTGCTGCATCGCCAGTCCTGACCATCGAAGGCGGTCAGGTGCAAGGCGTTCCCACAGAGACCAAGGACGTATTCGTATTCCGTGGCATCCCCTACGCAGCACCGCCAATCGGCGACCTCCGTTGGAAAGAACCGCAACCCGTAGTGCCGTGGAAGGGCGTGAAAGTCTGCGACAGGTTTGGACATCCTGGCTATCAAGCAGTACACTATCCCGGCGGCTACACCACAGAATGGGGCTACGGTGCAGAATCGCCTTACAGCGAAGACTGCCTCTACCTCAATGTATGGACACCCGCAGCAGGCAAGACAGATGCAAAACTTCCTGTCGCACTGTGGATTCACGGCGGCGGCTACCGCGAAGGCTGGGGTTCAGAGCCGGAGTTTGACGCTCAGGCATGGGCAGAGAAGGGCGTAATCCTCGTTTCCATCAACTACCGCCTTGGTGTGTTCGGATTCCTCACACACCCCGACCTCTCCGCCGAAAGCCCGCACAAGGTTTCGGGCAATTACGGCATCCTCGACCAGATAGAATCCCTTAAATGGATCAAGAAAAACATCGCACAGTTTGGCGGCGACCCCGACAACGTGATGATTTTTGGACAGAGCGCGGGCGCAGGCAGCGTAAAGACCATCTGCGCATCCCCGTTGTCAAAAGGACTCTTCCACAAGGCTGTAATTATGTCGGGCGGCGGTATGACCGTGGCTCCTCCCAAGGGGGCAGCTGCCGATGCCAATATGCGCAGGATTTTCCCCGTGCTGACATTTGAAGAAGCTCAGAAGCAAAACAAGACCGTGCTTGACTGGGCAGGTTACAACAATCTCGAAGAAATGCGCAAGGCTTCCACAGAGGTCATCTACACCATCGGCACCATCTACAACCGCGTTACCAAGAAGAACGCCTTTATGACCGGCATGCCCATCGTTGACGGCTACTGCAATACCAAGAGTTTTGACGAAGCTGCACAAGACGGCTCTCTCGCCGACGTTCCCTACATGATTGGCTACACCCTCGACGACCTTGGCGACATGGCTGACGGCATTGCCGCTTTCTGTCTCAACCGCGAAGAAAAGGGCAACAAGGCTTGGGCATACGAATTTGCACGTCCCCTCCCTGACGACGGCTCTCATCCCGAAGACTACCTCCAAGGCGCATTCCACTCGTCTGATTTGTGGTATGTATTCAAATCATTGCAACACTGCTGGCGTCCGTGGGCGCAGGGAGACTGGGATCTCTCCGAAAAAATGCTCACCGCCTGGACCAACTTCGCCAAGTACAACAACCCCAACGGTGCACAAGACGGCGCATGGAAGCCCTACTCCAAGGACAACGCCAAGTTCCAACTCTTTAAGCTCAACGACCAAGACAAGGAAGCCTCCGAAATGGGCGACCCGATAAAGTCAACCCGTCCGAGTATGTGGGGCATGGGCGCACCCAAATAATATTCGCCGGAGTGCGGACGGCTCTGGGATGCGGACGGCTCGTCCGCCACGACAATGACACACTAATAACGAACAACGGCTGCCGAAAGGATTCGACAGCCGTTGTTGTTTATAAAGATATTTTTGGGGCTGTAATAGCCAAAATTTCTTTTGCCATATCAAAAAATATCCTTACCTTTGTCCCATAAATAAATAACTAACAACAAAAACAATGAAACACACACTTTTCACCACTGCAATTGCCGCTGCGACTGCATTGCTATCTTCTTGCGGCACACAAAACACATCCACGTTGGATGACGACAGCAATCCGAATCTCATTGTTATTGACGTTGACAATCCGTCGATTGCACAACCATTAGACGCAAAGTCTCTTATCGACACAGCATACCTCATCACGTTCAAAGGCGACAATCTGTTGATTGGCGATATGCCACGTGCATACAAGTACGGCGACAGGATTTTCGTCACGGATTTTAGGGGTGATGAACCGTTGAAAATCTTCGACGGCAAGGGCAACCTTCTCCGCGCAATCCACAAGGGCGGTGGCCCCGGCGAATTGGATTTTGTAAGATACGTTTTCTTCGACACGGACAAAAATACACTCTACGTCACCAATGCCGGCACGTGGACAAAGTTTGACAGAGACGGCAACTTCATAGCAAAGGAACAGACGCCTCTCGTTTACGTGGGGATGACGAAAGTCAAGGGAGAGTTCGTATTCTGCTCGTCATTTCCCGAGTCTAACCCCGACATCAATTGCTGCATTTTTGCCACGGACGAAGACTTCCACGTAACTCACAAGTACCTTACACCCACAGGGGAAGCTCCTGAATTTTTCGCGCTGCCCATCACGCCGATAGGTACCACCGACGGACACGCCTACATAATGCGCGACACCATATATTGGTATCAGAACGCCACCCTAACGCCTAAATATTATTATAAGTACCCCGACCGTCGCGACTTTTACAACCCAAGTCGCGAAAGTTTTGTACAAGGTGTGTATTTTGAAAACAGTCAAACCACAGTTCATTCTATCAGCTATCCCAACAAATGCGAAAAGTACATCTTCCGCGACAAAAAAACGGGCAACTTTTTTGTCCTCACAATGGATCTCAGCAATGACAACGACAACAACGCCCTTCCGTGGTATTGTTCGATTTGGACAATGACCGACAATGGCTATTTCGTGTCGCACATCACTGACAACAATTACGAGAATCTGTCGCACGAGCTCAAAGACTTCCTCAGTCCCGAAGACCAAAAAATCCTCGCGGACTACAAGCCCGACGACAATCCGATACTTGTATTGTTTAAGTTCAAGGAATTTTAGGTTTTTCCACATTTTTCCTACGAAAAATTGGCAAATCTCCACATTTTTCGTAGGAAAAATTGGCAAGACACAACTATATATGCCGCGAAAATCCTTCGTTTATCATTCTGTTTATCAACAGGCGGAAGTTGTCTTTGAAGCCTTCGTTTTGCTGATATTCTTTGTACAGACTCATATCGGCACTGCGCTGACGGCGGATGATGCGGTCGATAATATCGTTCATTGCACGGTTAACAGCCTCTGTGTCTGG
>JAFXMJ010000039.1 GCA_017530465.1 Bacteroidales bacterium | reverse complement strand
GGATTTGGTTACCATCCTGTTCTTTAAGCACGTAGAACGCCGATTCGCCCTGAAATCCGTGCCGGATGCACACCTCGCCGCTCACGATGTTGGGCAATGTATATACGAAAACCGACGGACTTGGGAAAAAATTGTCGGCATCTGCGATGGTCTTTGCAAAAATACAATCGGTGGAGAGCGACGCCTTGCGATCAAAAAATACAACGCCCGTAGTTTTTGGATCCAACTCTTTTTTGTATGCACCTATCGCCATCTCCGCAACCAAAAAACCCGCCTTCGACAAATCGTCCATTTTGAAGAATTTTGGATAGTTGCAGCCAAGACTACGATAAACTGCCGTAAGAAAGTTACTCTCAGCCACTTGCGACGGAGAAATATGTACTTTTTTATGTTCGGAACAGTACTCACTATTACCCTCGTAAATATAGGAAAATGGATGATTTTCTATCATTTGGCACCTCCTTTTTTGAACAGAGCGGCGGCGTTGACACCTCCAAAACCTGAAATTAGTTTTACAAAATATTGCTTGTCGGTGCTGAAATTTTCGGTGGCAACATTGATTTTGCGCGACGTGCCAAGCGTCTCATAACCGAGCGTCTTAATCACGGTGTTGTCAAGGATGGAATATTTGGAGATGATTGTCTCCAACACACCCGCCGCACCGAGCGTGTGTCCAAAATTGCCTTTGTATGCGTTTACAGGAACATCGTTGAGTCCCATCCGGTCGATGGCTACCGATTCCATTTCGTCGTTGAAGATTGTTGCAGTACCATGAGCGTTAATAAATGCAATTTGCTCTTTGTCAATATCTTGCATTATGTAATTTAAAGCATTGAACGAACCTTCTGCAGTACGTGACGGCGACGAAATATGATAGGCATCGTTGCGAATAGCACCTTTTACAAAATGGACATTAGCCCCTTCACCGTTTGATTTGCGGAGTACAACGGTAGCCGCCGCCTCGCCAAGGTTAAGTCCGTTGCGGTCGATGTCGAAAGGTCGGCAGGGCTTTGGCGACAACGATTTAAGGCACGAAAAACCCGCCACAACAAATTTTGTAAGCACGTCAACGCCAGTTACAACGGCATATTCAACGCGCCCCGCCTCCAAATCGCGGCTTGCAGCAATTATCGCGTTAACACCTGAAATACAAGCATTTGAGATGGTAAGAGGAACAGTTTTGTTGTACAAACGCCATGCTATCTCCCGCGCCGTCTCGTGCAAAAATAGTTTGTCGCAATACATATCCATCTCGTCCAAAAGTCCGACATTGCCCTTAGTGGTTGATAGATAGAGTTTTACACCAGGACTTGAAGTGTCGATGCCCGCCGCCTTGGTAGCCTTCCAAGCCGAAATCATCGCCAATTTTTCGAGCCGCGTGTAACCCACGTCAATCCCAACCTCTGCATCAAACTCGCTCTTAATCAGCGTGTCGTCTATCTTGCTGCACGACACCTTGCCTTCGATGCCAAAAAGCGAGTCATACGTGCGTATGCCCGTGTTGCCCGCCTTGACGTTTTGGTAATTTTCCTCGGAGGTCGTGCCAAGCGGCGATATGATGTTGTCTGATACGATTTCTACCATTATTGCTCCTTTCTAAAAAATTCAAAAAAGTTGAACCATTGACACTGATTCTCAGCCACTTGTTGATAAAGCAACTTGACGTATTCCTTGGCCATTGCCTCGGCTTTCTGTTTGGAGGGGCGTATGTTGTCGTCAACTTCTATCTGCCTGACCACCACGCGATAACGGTAAGTTGCCACCCTAAAAACAAACACTGCCAAAATCGGCACTTCCCTTATCGCCGCCACCGAAAATGGCCCCACGGGAAAATCCGCCACAGCCTGTCCAAACTTGCAAGCGACGCTCTTTGCGCTGCCAAAAATCCTGTCGGCGGGCATAGAAACTATGTGCCCCTCCTGCAACGCCTCGTTGATAACAAACAAATGCGACATGTCGTCCGACACGGGGAGCATTTTGACGTTGTTTTGCGACATTTGGGCAAACCTCTGCCGTTGCAACACTTCGCTCTCGCCGCCAAAGACAAGCGCGTATATCTTTTTGGCATCCTGTCGCAGCAAATATCCGCAGATTTCAAAGTTGCCGGTGTGCGAACCCACCATCATAAAACCGCCGGGCTGTTCCTTCAAGCGAGTAAAAAGTTCTACGCCGTCTTCCTCCACCAGAAACCTGCCCTTCTGCCCCGCAAACACCGCAAACCTGTCTAACATCACTTTGCCGAAGCATACGTAATCTTTCCAACAATACCACAGCGACTTCCAATATCCGTAGCCATACACCATCTTGAAATAGT
The DNA here is from genome assembly GCA_017530465.1 of Bacteroidales bacterium. GTDB lineage: Bacteria > Bacteroidota > Bacteroidia > Bacteroidales > UBA3824 > UBA3824. The sequence goes on along the minus strand of JAFXMJ010000039.1, from coordinate 641 downwards.
GAATCATCGCCCGCCGCGCCTTGCCGCCAAATATCAGGTAAAATGGCATCGCAATATACATCATGGCGTACCCAACCCTGACGTTGCAGTGCCTGAACAGGAATATCAGCGACCGTTGACCAAAACTGCCGCCCCCCGTTACTCCCTTCCATTTGTCGGACGTAGTGGTAGCCATGATTACTCAGCGTTGGGTTTTTCTACGGCGTTTTTCTTGCCATTGTTTGGCTTCTTTTTGCCGGGCTGATTGCCATTGTTGTTAGGATTCTGCGGCTTGGGCTGATTGACTTGATTCTGATTTGGCTTTTTCTTCTTCTTTTTCTTCTTTTTGTCAAAACGGTTGATTGCATCGTCGCCCACGGCGTTCTTGTAGTCATTTGACACCTCTTCGGGCGCGTATGACGAGTCAGAGGGATTATTTTTGTCGTTAATCAACAGAGTGTCAGGCTTTTTGCCCTCTTTGTTCATAGCGATGATTTCCTTCACGCGGTCGATCGGCACCACCTATATACGGCAGGTGGAAGCCCAGCTGTCCGATATGCACCAGCGTCGTCATATCTGTCATGGTGATGTGCGCCCCGCCATGATCCTCATCACTCCCGACGGGAAAGCCCATCTGGATAATTCCTCGCTGACACAGGCTT
>JAFXMJ010000379.1 GCA_017530465.1 Bacteroidales bacterium | reverse complement strand
GTCAGGGTTGTCGTGTGAGTTGGCAAAACCCGCAAAGTACGTCATCAGGCACTTTGTATTATTATTCCAACAGCACATCAGCAACTGTTTACGTACAAGGATATTGCATTGACGACTATGGAGTTTATCGGTGGTCTTCTCCGAAACAAGTCAACTGTGTTTACAGTTCATTGGGAACTAAGTAATTGCAATCTCTGACTTACCACAATAAAAACTGCCCACAAAATCCGTTATTTTGGATTTCGTGGGCAGTTTTTTTGAAATTAACTTACTTATTTTTAGACAATTAATTATCGTCCAAAAATAGTAATGACGATTACAGTAATGGCTATTACTTTTCAAAAATGATGTATCAAACAAACATTTTGACTACTTTTTTTCGCTTTTTTTGCTTTTTATGTAATCCACCAAAAGGAATAGTCCCAAACACACAAAAACAACGCCGCACAGAAACGCCGCAAAAGAATAAAGACCACCGCCTCTCGAACTCCATTCGGCAAGTTTCGCTTTGTCGCCTTCCACAATATTACCCAAGATTGTGGGTGTGCTTTCTATATTATAAACGACGTCGGAACTGTCAAGTCCCGTAAACTGCGCCTTGTTGTTGCCAAGTATCGCAATAAAAGACAGTTTCGCATCAGATGGCAAATAACTGTACTCGTACCTCTTAGAACCAGCACCAGAAAAATTCACATTACTATGAGAAGGTGCCTCTGCTACAAACGCCTTGTCAAACCCCAAAAGCTCCGTGTTTTCGTCAAAAAACAGCCTGCCGCATAACGATTTGTGGAGGTCGGATATTTCGTGTTCACTCGCGTGTCTGTGGGAGCTATGTCCGACTGGATATTGGTAAACATTTACATAAATATAAACATATCCACTGTCGCGACTAAGGTTGTCGTACGGGTCGGCAACGGATTCAACTTTTGGAAACTTATAATCGCATATCACATATCGTTTTTCAGATGGTGAATTGACTGCCTCCAAAATCTGCTCGGTCGTTGTCAACGTTGGCAATGAGTCGAGGCGGCAGGCGTCCTTTGCGTATTCGTTATTGCTTCTTACCGAAAACACATAAATCCCGACCGCACACAACAACATTATAATTATCAGAATACGTCTTGTCATAATTATTCACCCTCGCTTTTCACAAACTTTTCGCCGTCCCACTCGTAAGTCACTCTGGCGTAACCATCAAGTATTTCGCCAAATTTTTCGTACATTTCTTCGTCATTAAAATACAGCGAAAAATCCAGACTTTTCTCGCCATAATGACCGTAAGCCAAATACCTGAACGGTGCTTCCTTGTACATTTTCTCCAATTCCTCGGTGAGTTCTGGATTGTCAACGTCGTGTATATTTAGGAAATTGGACAGTTCGGGTACGGGCAAAGCATCCTTGATTTCCACTTCTTTGCCATCAATGTATTTGTGGTAGGAAAAGTCAGAATCAAAAGTACCCGCCGATTCAACTCCCCATTCACAAATCACAAGATAGCCGCCGCTCTTGTAGGGGAAATACGAATCGGTAGTACCTGAATGAAAGTCGGCTTCTGCGTCAATTGATTCTGTACGAAACACATACACAGAATCCGTGTAATGGTTGGGCAGGGCGGCAAGAAATTTTTCTTTGCGCACTTCGTCAGACTCAATGCCAAAACATTTCAACAAATCACATTCGACAGGGCCTGGCACGGAATCGCGTTCAAACTTTCCCTCTTTCCACGAAAAATGAAGCGTCGGGAATTTTTGCTCCAAAAACGTTTTCATAGATTCGGGATAATCGTCTTTCAGGTCATAATACGGGTCGAGAGTCGCGTAGAGTTTGCCGTCGTCCCTCGAATAGAAAAATTCAGACCCCATCGCTTGTTGCAATTGTTGAAATTCTCCAATCGGGAATTTGTCATAATTGGAGTAATAGGCACGAGCATCAGGACTGGGCAAGAGGTCTAATCCGTTGTCAAGAGAGCCGTCTATGTACTTGAAGTAATTAGTGTAAACTTTCTCACGGTCAGGCGTTTCCTCAGCGTAGGTATAGATTACAAAGTAACCCTTGTTGTACAGAGGGAAAAGGTCGAGGCTATATCCTGTGCAATAGTTGTGTTCTGCATCAGCCTTCCAACCGTAACCAAACTCACCGTCAAAAAACTTATTCAAATCGGCATCCTTTGCGATGCCATATTTGCCTTCCTGCGCAATGGCTTTCAAAACGTCGTAGGCAATGCCTTCGGGTGCGGGGGCGGGCTGGTCATTGGTTGCAACCGTTGCCGTATCCGTTGCCGCCTTGCCATTGTCCGTGCCTTGCTGACCTTGATTTTGCGTCGTCCCACCACCGCACGCCCACAATGTGGCGGCGAGGAGCGAGATGATGATGGTTTTTGTTTTCATATTAATAATGTGTTATTGTACTTTCGGGCAAAGTTACAATTTTTTTGCAATATAAAAAAAATTACCGACTTTTGCAGCGCAAATACAGTCGAAACTGTTTGTTGTAATTAAAAAATCTATAAAATGAAAAAGAACTTTTTGACAATCATACAATTGGCGGTGATGGGCATCGCATTAACAACAATGTCGTGCCGCAATGCCAACACTCAGAAGAGCGAAGTCATCGAAGTTGCCCAAGTGAACCAAGACCCGACAGTGCCGCAACTCGACCTCCTCCACCCCAAGAGCTTCTATATGCTCGGCAAAAACGACTGCGAAGTTTCGTCCAAACGCTTCGACCTCAGCGGATTTGCTATGTAC
>JAFXMJ010000378.1 GCA_017530465.1 Bacteroidales bacterium | reverse complement strand
GTGCGGGAGCGTAGATAATCGATTGATTTGCTGAGCACGGGGCCGAGGTTTTCGGGTTTTAGTTCGGGCGTATTGCCAATGCGGGAGAATCGGTCGGTGATTTGCACGAGCCTTGTGACATCCTTCTCCACCTCGCAGGTGATTTCGGGGTTGTAATTCTCCATTTTGAGAATCTCCACCCAGGCGAGGAGCGATGTGATAGGCGTGCCGAGTTGGTGCGCGGTCTCCTTGCTCATTCCCACCATCATAATGCTTTGGTCTGCCTTGTTGCTGATGCGGATGCCCACGATGGTGAGGGCAATTATCATAAAGGTGACTATCAATTGTATTATCGGGTAGGTCTCCAATTGACGGATGATGCTGCTGTCCTTGTAATACAGGGTGTAATAGCGGTCGATGTTGATGGGGTCGTGGTCTTTCTTCATCTCCTCGATTTCGGCGAGCAATACTTCCATCAGGGTGTGTTCGGTGGTGTCGATGTCGATGTTGATGTAGGAGTATTGCCCGTCGATGTTGGATTTGAGGATGGCGGGGATGGTGCTGTTTTCTTGTATTATGGTATATACAATGGGGCTTATTTCGCCGTCGAGGTCCACTTTTTCGATTTCGCGGATCGACTCAGCCCACAGCGAAATGTTCTTTTGCTCCTGCTGTTTGAGAAGGTCGGTGAGGTGGTTGCAGTATAGCCACGCGGCTACGCTTGCAATCGCCGTAAGTATGTATAACACTGTTCGTATTATTTCCTTCCTGTTCATAAGGTGCAAAAGTTGTTTATTTTTAGTACTTGCTTGCGCTACCTGCGTGCAACGGCAGAGAGTTTCGTCTTGGTGTTTTTGGCTGGCTCTGCTGCTGTCTTGCCGCTGGGCTTGCCGCCGTCGGCAGATGCATTGTCGCCGTTGGTCTGTGCCTTTGCGGGCTGCGACGCCTTGTCGTCGTCGTGCTTCGACTTGGCGAGGAGGTTGCTGAATACGTTTTGGATTATCTTGTCGATGAATCCCAACACGTGCTCCACGCAATATCCGGCGAGGAATGCGAGCAGCATCGGCGAGAGTGAGATTGACGTGAATCCCACCACTTGCGCGTTTTCGATGTCGCCCCAGAATAGGCCTACCGACAATCCAGCCACCGCTCCGAGTATGATGCGGAGGATGTACTTGATTGTGGATTCCTTGTCGAGGGTGTATTTGCGGACGTCGGAGCGGAGTTCCCTCAGCACGTATGTGAGACCGCCGATGAGGCCGTACAAGAGCGGCAGGATGTATATGCCGAGTATCAGTGCGTAGCCTTTCGCCTCTTGGATGACCTCGATGTTGGTCTTGATGTTTTCCTTCTCCTGGGTGTCGATGTCCTTCTTGCCGCGAGTATTGAAGGTAATCGCGCTGATGAACTTGGTCCACGGTTCGAGGAGCAGGATGTTGCTTTGGAGCGAATTGTTGAGCTCGGTGGTCTTCGACATATTGTCCTCCAATTCGAGTTCAAAGGCGATGTTGTTTGGCTCTGCGGCTGTGATTATCTGCAATTCCCTCTGGCGCGTGAGGGCTTTTTCAAGTTCTTCGTTGGTCTTGTTGATGTTGCTGAGGCGTGTGCTGCCCAGGAAGTAAAACACCTGCACGCCGAGCAGCAGGAGCATAAATACGCCTGTGATTATCGAGTAGATGCTCGCTGACCATTTTTTGCGGTGTTCGCGCTGCTCCTTGCCGAGGATGAGGCTCGAAAGCTCCACCTTGTCGATTTCGTCGGGCTTGTTGAGCATCTCGATGGTCACGGGGTAGATGCGCTTGACGAGGTTGCTGTACGTGAGGAGGAATTTGCTCTCCACGTCGCGCCACTTGGTGGTATTGACGGTGTCGCGGGCCTCAGCCACTTGGTGCAGTGTGGCTTCGTCCACGTCGATGCCGTTGTCAAGCATAAACGAGATTATCATCTGGGCGTTGAAGACCTTGGTGTTTCTGATTTCGACGTATTGGTCGTGCACCATATCGGCGTATGCCTGGATGTCTTCGTCGTCTTCGTCCATTTCGTAGTAGTTGTCGGGGGCGGTGCCCGTGTCGTCGATAGCGGTGTCGGCGGCGGGTTCCACAGGCTCCAATGCCTCCTCCTCGGCGGTATTGGCGTCGGGGTGGTGTGCGGCGTCGTCCGCGTGCAAATCCTCGTTGTGCAGCGGTACGTCGGAGTTGAGAGGCCCGTCGGTGTTTATTATGTTTTTTGTATCTTCCATTTTTTTTAGATGTAATTTACCTATACTTTACAACGGATTTTAAGCGCGTCTATTTTGTTATTTTGAAAAAAACATCAAAAAAATTTTGGTACGATGTAAATAATGAGTAACTTGCACCCTCAAATTATAAAATCTTATTATGAGCAAGAATATTTCAGAAGAAAGTAAGACAAGTACCATCGCCGCAGGCGTGGAGATAGTTGGCGAGATAAAGGCCAACGGCAATATCAGGATAGACGGCACTGTGAAGGGCAATATCACCCTCACCGGCAAGCTCGTCGTGGTAAATACTGGCGTCATAGAAGGCGACGTCAAGTGCAAGAATGCTAACATTGCTGGCAAGTTTGACGGCAAAATCAACGTGGAGGAGACCCTCACGCTGCACGAGACCGCCAATCTGCACGGCGACATCGTCACCGACAAGCTCGTGGTGGAGAATGGTGCTGTATTCACTGGCACTTGCAATATGGACCGCAAGGGGTCGTCTTCCCAGCCGTCGCAATCCAAATAAGCTATGCCCGAAAAGAAACGAAGCGACAAAGACCGTCTCCGTATCATTGCCAAATATACGTCGGCGGCGTTCCAGATGGCTGCCATCATCGTGCTCGGCGCGCTTGGCGGCAAGTGGCTCGACTGCTATATGGGCAACGAGTTTAAGGTCTGGACGCTTGTGCTGACCATCGTGGCAGTGGCTGTGGCGTTGTATTATTTTATCAAAGACATATCCAAATGACATCCAACGAGTTGATAAAAAGGTGCATCATCGTGGGCAGCGCGTTGACTATTGCGGTGGCGGTGGTGTTTTCGGTGTGGTTAGAGAGCGTGTCGTCCACGCCGCTGATTATCACGCCGGTGCTCTTTACGGTGGCGAGCGTGCTTACTGTCAAGATATTGACCAAGCCGACGGCTGAGGCGTTGTTGAAGTTTAGCAGCGCGTTTATGCTCACCAACGTGTTGAAGCTCGTGGCGTTCCTCATATTCTTCGTCGTGTCGTATTTGCAGATGGAAGGCGAAAAGAGGATTGGCTTTGTCGTGGTGTTTATGGTGCTGTACTTGGTGTTTTTGGTGCTTGACACGATGACTCTGTTGCAGTATTACAAAGATAAGGAAAAATCATAATAGCCTAACCAACACTTACTTAACTGCCGCTATGAGAACAAGGACTTTAATATTATCTTTTGCGCTTATGGCATCAATAGACGCGGCGGCGCAGGGCAACGGGGTGATTGCCCGCGCCGTCAACGAAATCAAAAACAACGATGCTTTTGCCAACGGTCAGGTAGCAATACTCGCCACCGATATGAAGACCGGCGAGGTGCTTGCGTCCGTCAACCCCGATATGAGTGTAATCCCCGCGAGCAATACAAAACTCTTCACCACCGCCGCCGCCCTCGAACTCCTCGGCGCAGATTACACCTACAAGACCGAACTCGTCTATACGGGCAACATCGATTCCACGGGTCTATTGAAGGGCGACCTGATAATCCGTGGCAGCGGCGACCCTACGCTTGGTTCGCGTTTCTTCACCGACCACGCCAATTACAATTACAACGAACTTTTCATAGAAGCCGTCCAAAAGGCTGGCATCAAGCACGTGAGCGGCAACATCGTTGGCGACGGCACTATTTATATAAAGGAGACCACGCCGCCTAC
>JAFXMJ010000377.1 GCA_017530465.1 Bacteroidales bacterium | reverse complement strand
ACTATCACAATGGACGAGGATACCAAAGAGATAGCCGAGGTAAATGTAACCGCCAAGCACGGACGCAGCCGCACCGAAAACGTGATTATTGGCGTTGAAAACATACAAATGTCTGAAATGGCGAAAGTGCCAGCTCTGATGGGCGAGCGCGACGTCATCAAATCCATACAACTCCTGCCCGGCGTCAAGAGCGAGGGCGACGGCTCGTGCGGATTTCAAGTGCGCGGAGGCAATGCCACCCAAAACCTCATAATGCTCGATAATGCCGCAATCTACAATGCAGGCCATTTGATGGGCGTTTTTTCTACTTTCAACGACGAGGCGCTCACCAATGCGTCGCTTTATAAAGGTGCGATTCCGGCGCAGTTTGGAGGAGCGTCTGCGTCGATTTTTGACATCAGCACACGCTCGGGCGACATGGAAAACTACGGTCTCAACGCCTCGATTGGACTTCTTTCGTCAAAATTTGCTGTCGATGGTCCAATCGTGAAAAACAAAGTATCGTTTTTCCTTGCGGCAAGGCGCACATACTTTGAGATTTTTCTCAAGCCGACCAAAAAGTGGAAGGATTACACCATCAATTTCTACGATGTCAACGCCAAAGTTACCGCAAAGCCTTACAAAAACGGCACTTTCAACGTGATGTTTTTCCGTGGCAGGGACAACATGGTGATGAAAGACGACGTGGCTGCAATGCACTGGGGCAACACCGCCGCAACATTCGATTTCAAGCACAATTTTTCGCAGCACGTGAGCGCAAAAACATCGCTCATTTACAGCAACTATGCCTACGATGAGCATATCAAAGTGTTGGGAATGAACAACGAGGCCGACGCTTACAACCGTCATCACGCCGTCCGCGAAAACATACTTATCAATCCAACCCAAAACCACAAAATCAATGTCGGTTTCCAATTTGACCACATCAACCTCAAATCGCTCGAATTTAAGTACCAGGACATTACCGAGCGCGAACTCCGCGACGCCAACGAATATTCCGCTTGGATTTCGGGCGATTGGAAGACGGATTTCGGACTTGAATTTTCGGTTGGCGTAAGGGGCGTTATTTTCGACGCATTGGGCGGTGCTCCGTTCTATCACCTCGACAACCTCGGCGAAATCATCGACACCCTCCATTACAAAAAAGGCGAGGTCGTAAAACAGAACATCTCCATCGAGCCGCGTTTTAGTATGAAACAGCAACTCACTGACCATCAAAGCATCAAGGCTGGATATTGCCGCACCACGCAAAACATTCAGTTTGTGCTCGACAACGGACTTTCGTCGCCCCTGAGCCGCGCAATGATGATTAGCAACATCATCAAACCGCAGATTGCCGACCAAATCAGCGCGGGCTACATGGCTGAAACCAAGGACAAAAAGTACGAATTTTCTATCGAGGGCTACTACAAGCAAATCGACAATGTTTACGACTACAAAGACGGCAAAGACCTCGCCTCGGCTGTCGAAATGGAGCGCATTGTGCTTCGTGGCGAAGGCAGGGCATACGGCGCGGAGTTTTACATAAAGAAAAACTTCGGCGACTTCACAGGATGGCTTTCATACACTCTTTCGTGGGTTGAAAACAAAATCGACGGCATCAATCAAAACCGTTGGTACACAGCCTCCAACGACCGCCGCCACGACATTTCAATCGTTGGAATGTACCGCTTGAACCACAAGTGGGACTTGTCGGCAACTTGGGTCTATACATCGGGACAGGCTCTCACCGCTCCGAGCGCAAAATTTGAGGCTGTCAATTGGACGCTTTATTATTTCAACGAGCGCAACGGTTACCGTGCGCCCGCCTATCACCGCCTCGATGTGGGAGTCAACAACACCAAAGAGCGTCCCAACTACACAAGGATTTGGAGTTTTGGAATCTACAACCTCTACAATCATTACAACCCGTATATGATTTCGTTTGAGAACGACGACACCAAACCCTCCGGCACCAAAACCGTTCAGACATCGCTCTTCGGCATCATCCCGTCGGTAACTTATACGATTAAGTTTTAGGGAGTTGTAAGTGGTAATATTTTAACACGGATAACACGGAAGTCACGGAAAACCATAAATTTAAAACAAAAAGTTGTGAAAAATACAAGTATTTTCCACAAACCGAAAACACAGACCTTTTGTACAAGAAAACTGTGGAATTTTAGTTCCGTGATTTCTGTATATTAAAAACAACTTGTTGATTTTAATATGTTTTTGAAAAAAATCCGTGTTTTCTGTGTTTTCCGTGGTAAAAAAAAGTAACAAATTTGATTAATGTTATAAAGAATAATGAAAAAGATTTTTTACATATTGGCAGCCCTGACAATCTTCGCCTCGTGCGAAAAGGAAATAGACCTCGACTATCACGAGATAGACCCGCTGCCAGTCATCGAGGGCATCCTTACAAGCGACAAGACCGAGGTGAAATTCACCCGCACGCGCAATATGAACGATTCTGTGAAGTCGCCCGGCCTCAAATGCGAATCGGTCCGCATCATTGCCGACGACGGCACTGCCACCGAACTCGAGTTCCAGAGCGACGGCTTCTATCGTCCCGCCAAAAACATCGACGTCGTGCCCGGCCATCAGTACACTCTCGAAGTAAAGAACGACGGACTTACCTACACCGCCGTTTCCACCGTCAACGAACCCGTCAAGACCACCGAACCTGAATTTGTCTGGGCGGAGTTGATGGACTGGATGCAGTGTTGGCAGTTTGAGATAATCGACAATCCCGACACTGT
>JAFXMJ010000376.1 GCA_017530465.1 Bacteroidales bacterium | reverse complement strand
GTTGCGCCACGGCAACCATCGCCAACAGACAGAACATTGCGCTGATGATTATTCTTTTCATATTATTTTTAATTAATTATTACGCCGCAAAATTAAAACTTCTTAACAATAAATGGAAATTTTTTTTTGCTAAAATGAATTTTTATGTAAATTTGCGGTTACAAAAACATCAAAAACTTCAATCTGAAAAATGAAACTGAAAGAAAAAGAACTCATTGCAATAACGCATCTTGCGTTTTACATCATTTCGGCTGACGGCATTGCCACTGAGGAAGAATATTCCGCCATCGGCACAGAGCTCGTCACATTCGGCCTCAACACCGAGAGAATCGTGGAAACCATCGAGGCTGCCAACGATATGACTTTGGAGGAGGCTGTCGCTATCTGCCGCACGATGAACACGCCGCAGAAGACCTACGCCTGCTCTGTTATGGGCTACATCGTGGCGTCGGACGGCGACATCGACGACGACGAGATGAAGGTCTGGGCTGAAATCGTGGAAAAATGCGGTTTCCCGGATATGAGCATCCAAGATGCGCTGGACAATATCAATTTTGTGAACAAGGCTGTGGAGGATTAATCCGCGCATTTGACACATTATTATTATAGCCCCAAAAATATGCTCTTTTATGATAAAATTAACCTCTGACGACCATAGAAGGGTATATTTTTTGATTGTGAATAAGCGTTAAACTTATAAAATGACTAACACCATAGCAGGCATAAAGAAACCCATATATGGAGGCATCTCCATTTGGGCGATGGCGTTGGGCGGCATTGTGGGCTGGGGCTCCACAGGGTTGCTCGGCATTTCATTTATACCCAATGCCGGTGTGTTAGGATCGATAATTGGCATCGTCATTTCCGCCATCATTGCATACGTAATATGCGACAATTACGCATTGATGGTGCGCAAATTCCCCCACGACAGGGGCTCTTTCCACTATACAGGCGAGATTTTGGGCAACGACCATGCTTTTCTCGTAGGCTGGGCGATAGAGATGGCGTATCTCTCGATGATGTGGGCAAACGCGAGCGCATTCGTGATGCTGTGGCGTGGAGTTGTGGGCGACACCTTCGTGTGGGGCTATATGTACAACATCGCGGGCTACGACGTCTATTTCGGCGAAGTATTAGCCACAATTGTATTGAAATGCACATTAGGTCTTATAACTACTTATACAATCAAATTAGCCAACATTGTCCGCATTGTGTTTGCCGTGGCGCTTGTGCTATCCACGGTGGTATTATTTGTACTGCTAATCAAAGAGACCGGATTCTCGGTATATAGCGACCAGCTTTTTGTAAAAGACCGTCCGATATGGGAGCAGCTGATGAAAATTGTGGTGATGGGCCCATATCTTTTCGTTGGTTTTGAGACAGTGACGCATTTGGTGGATTCCACCAAGGTAAAGACCAGCAAGGTATTCCCGATAGCAGGCATCGCAATATTCTGCGGTATGCTGTTGTACATTATGCTTGTATTGGTGACGGCTTCCTGCGACTGTTCGTTGGAAAGTGACCCCGATACAATCAAGAGTCTAAAAGGCCTCAGCTCCTTTGCAATATTCCGCAGCGTGTATGGAATTTTGGGACAAGAAGGCGTCTATTTGGCGGGTATAGTTGCGTTTTTCGGACTTACGACTTGCGTGCTTGTGTTCCACAGGGCGGCGGCGAGGGTGTTGGCGTTGATGTCGGAATCCAAGATGGCGCCGGCGTTCCTCTCCAAAGTTGATAATCACGGCATTTTTGTAAACGCCAATCTGGTGCTGATGCTGATTTCGATTCCAGTGTTCTTCTTCGGGCGCACGGTGATTGCCTGGAACGCCGACGTCGCCACCATCGCCACCACCATCGTATATGCATACATTTCGATATGCACCTTCCTCTCGGTGCGCAAAGAACCACAAAAACTTCCCAAGGTGATTGCCATCTTGGGCGTCGTGTTTATGGTGATGTTGTTGAGCTTCCTGTTCGTGCCGAGTTTCACCACCACAGTTGACACTCTGAAACGCGAATCCTATATATTCTTCACCGTCTGGTCGTTGATAGGAATGGGTTACTATTGGTATCTATTCTGGAAGGACAAGAAGCGGCTTTATGGCGAGTCGCCGATGGCGTGGCTTGTGATGGTGATGCTATTGTTTTTCGCCACCACGATGTGGTTCAGGTCAAGTTTTGAGGATGTAATGCGACACGAACACACCGACAGCTGGCTCATCTATTTCGTTGAGAGGGGCGGCGACTTGAAATTTGTGGTGATTGTGATTGCGGTGCTGTTTATGTTCAGCCTCTTTATGGTATTGATGAGACGCGAGCGCGACAGCCACGCCCAATATTTGGAGTCGGAGGAGCACAAGCAGCACGTCATCTCCCAAAACAACGTGTTGCACGCCTACACCGACCGCCTCAAAAAGAAACGTGAGGAGATTGTGAAGCAGAGGGCTAAGATTCAGAAACAGAAGGACGAGATACTGTCGAGCATCAATTATGCCTACAACATCCAGCACTCGCTCCTGACTCCTGATTCTGTAATCAGCGACATCTTCCCCGATAGTTTCCTGCTCTATAAGCCCCGCAACGTGGTGAGCGGAGATTTCTATTGGATAGACCAATTTGGCGACTACAAGGTGTGCGTGGTCGGCGACTGCACGGGACACGGCGTGCCGGGCGGCTTTATGTCGATGCTTAGCATCACCAACCTCAATTACATCGTAGGGCGCGTGCTCGACCCCGACCGCATCCTCAACAAGCTCCGCGACGCCATCATCAACGGCCTCCGTCAGCGCGACTGCGAACCTCTCGACGCCGTGCCGCCCACTCAGATGGAGCGCAGCCGCGACGGTCTTGACGCTGCGGTGTACGTAATCAACGAGAAGGATTTGATGTGTTCATACGCCGGTGCTAATAATCCGCTCATCCTCATCCGCGACAACGAAATCCAGATTTTCAAGGCTGACAAGATGCCGGTGGGCATTTTTGTGAAGTTGGAGCCATTCCATTGCACCGAGATCCAACTCAAAAAGGGCGACTGTCTTTAC